>JBCCNE010000555.1:0-3404 GCA_039026015.1 Cyanobacteria bacterium P01_C01_bin.70
ACTGCCATAATCAGGTCATCTTGAGTCATGGTGTTGAGGTAGCCGCATTGGCCGATGGTGCCCTTGGGCAGCGGTGCTACTAGGTTATTGCCGCGCTTCTGCACCATTTTTTCCTGGGCCTCCCACATCAGGTCGCGATCAAGCAGGATGTCGCTCCATAAGCTGAGGCCAAAAGAGCTGATGAGATTCATAATGCGCTCAAAGTCAGCTTTACTGATCCATTCCTGTCGGTAGCTCAAGTAAGCGCCAAAGCCCATGCCGATCGCCACTGCATGGCCGTGCAGCAGTCCAGCGGCAATCTCAAAGCCAGGAGACCAGGTGTGTCCATAGGCATGGGGACGGCACTGGTGGGTTTCATAAAGATTGTCGTATTCGGCTTCAACGTAGCTGCGCATGGCGGCACCCAAAATCTTTTGGGACAGGTCGCAGATGGGAGCATCGGCCTGACAATCCAGCGTGCCAAAGCGCGTGGTGATTAACTCGGGACCGGCCTGCTCTAAATAAGCAAACAGCTCGGCATCTTTGACCGTGGCCATTTTGATAATTTCGGCGATACCGTGGCGCAACCAGCCTTCTTTGAGGGTTTTGAAAAAGGCGCGGTCAGTAATTGAAAGCACCGGCGCATGGTAAGCCCCAAACAAGTTTTTGTAGCCAAAGCCATCGCAGCAGGTGCGGGGCGAGGGGCCTGCATCAATACCCGCCACGATGGAGGTAGAAAGCATCACGTAAGGCGTGTTGCGGTGATAAAGGGCGCAGGCCAAACCGCCTGTATCCGTCAGCACGCCGCCGCCAATAATGAGTACCGGCTCGTTACGGGAAACGCCCAAGCGCTTAAAGTCTCCCAGCATCCGCTCAACAGTATGAATGCCTTTGTCCACTTCCATGGCGCGGTAAACCAGTTTGTCGAGCTGAATACTGTGGTGAGCAAAGTAGTGCTCAATCTGCTCGCCGTAAAACCGTTCGACGTTTTGGTCAATCAGGCACACACAGCGTCCAGTGGAGATGTACATGTCGCGCAGGAGCGTCTGCTGTGGATCTAGCGCATTTTCCAGCACGCGGATGGAGGTAAAGGTGCTGGAGGTCATCACTGCTTCGACGGTCTGATCGTCGTCGGTGCTGACGACAAATCCTCGGCTCTGGCGATAGCTTGAAGTCGGATAGATGGCGTGGGGATCGGTCTCGACCAGATGAGCCGCCAGCTTTTGATAAAACTTGCCTTCTGGGCCATGCACTAAGAGGGAGAGGAGTTTTTCTTGCCCGAGAGGCGATCGCCGCACGCGATCGGCAAAGTTAGACCAAGTAATTCCAGCCGTCACATCGAATGCCGCAAACAGCTCTGACAGCAAGTTGACCACGTGATTAAGCGAACTGTTGAGACAACTTCGCAATCGACGGCAAGCAGAGAGGCCCGCGATCGCTCCTGTCTTAGCAAATTCTTGACCCAATTCAGGGGAAAAAGCGGGAGCATTGATTAATGCCAACAACAAATCTCGAAACTCCGAACTTGCTAAAAGCTGCTCAGAGTCACGTTCTAAATCATGACCGGTCAAAAGCTGACGCTCGTATGATGAGAGATAAGCTTTTACCGCCGAAGTAGTCGAAATCATCGCAAATTCCTGAAAAAACGTAGGCAACAGTCACAAGGGGCAGTTAGCCCGTGCTTCACGCAAATTAACACAATTAATCAAATAAATCTTAAAAGAACATTACAGATTTTCAAGATCCTTCAATGTTATGCTGATAAGTCAAAGGTTATTCAGGTTGCTTTGGCTAGAATCGATTACCTTACCCATTTTGGCCCTGTTCACGCCTTTAATCGGCTAAGTTTGGGCGCCCGATAACTGCGGCAATCAGAGGTAACCTTTTCCAGCCTTAGCAATAGTGGGCGAAGACTTAACTTGATGGTCTAATGACCGGTTGAAGCCGCCCCATGATGGCTGAATCCATCCCAGTTTTGAAGATGTCAACGATCGCTCCGAATGCTACCGACGAAATCTGGATGCGGCGCTGCCGCGAACTAGCCAGTCAAGCGGCGGGCAAAACATCGCCGAATCCGTTGGTGGGGTCGGTTATCGTTTACCGGGGACAGGTCGTGGGCGAAGGATTTCATCCAGGGGCAGGGCAGCCCCATGCTGAAGTGTTTGCGCTGAGAGCCGCCGGCACTCGCGCTCGCGGGGCTACTCTTTACGTCAATTTGGAGCCCTGCAACCATACGGGACGCACCCCCCCTTGCACCGAAGCCATCCTCGCTGCTGGCATATCGCGGGTGGTGGTGGGCATAATTGATCCCGATCCGCGAGTGGCCGGCGGCGGGGTCGAGCGTCTGCGACAAGCCGGCATTGAGGTGACGGTGGGCGTTGATAAAGCAGCTTGCCAACGGTTAAATGAGGCGTTTTCCCACAGCATTTTGCACCAGCGTCCTTTCGGCAGTTTGAAATACGCGATGACGCTGGATGGCAAAATTGCTACTTCTAGCGGCCACAGTGCATGGGTCACAAGCCCCGACGCTCGGGTTTGGGTACACCGTCTACGGGATACCTGTGATGCGGTCATTGTGGGGGGGGAGACAGTGCGGCGAGACAATCCCCGCTTGACGACTCATGGTCAGGGCGATCGCAACCCGGTGCGCGTCGTTATGAGCCGACAGTTAAACTTACCAACCCAAGCAAACTTGTGGGATGTGAATCAGGCTAAAACGCTGGTATTTTGCGGCCCCAATCCTGCTGCTGAAGTTGCTGAGCAGCTACAGCAGCAGGGGGTTGAAGTGATAAGTCTGTCGGAATTGGAACCGTTAGCGGTGCTCGAATCCCTACAGGCGCGAGGAATGCGATCGGTACTGTGGGAATGTGGCGGGCAGCTCTCCGCTCGGGCGATCGCTCAAGCCTGTGTGCAAAAGGTGCACGCCTTTGTCGCCCCGAAGCTGGTTGGTGGTGTGATGGCCCCCACCCCGGTTGGAGACCTGGACATCACTCAAATGCCTGAGGCAATCTGCTTAAGTGAGGTCACGACTCAGCAAATCGCCTCCGACATATTAATTTCAGGGTACGTCCCCATGCCCAAGATCTAAAAGTCCAGCTTAGGCTTCGGTAAAAGGCTGAATCTGAATGGCCGGTTCTAAAGCAGGCAAACTATAGCTGAAGTTCTGCATAAAACTGGCTAAACTCGTCTTCAACTCTTCGCGGCTATTGATCCCATCAATGCGGTGGCAAAGACGACCATTTTGGAATACCAGCAAGGTCGGCAAAGTTTTCAAACGATACTGGGTCGCCAGCTTGAAGTTTTCATCAGCATTCACGTCAACTAAGCGAAAGTTGCTGAGCCATTCTTCCTGAAAACTTAGCAGCAGCGGTTCTACTAGCCGACAGACCCCGCACCAGGGAGCCCAAAAATGAACGAGGACGGGA
>JBCCNE010000556.1:0-3403 GCA_039026015.1 Cyanobacteria bacterium P01_C01_bin.70
CGTGGACACCACCGGACAGGTTACCGTCGAGTTTTTGGCCGACAGCGGCGCCTACCAAGGCCAACTGGCTGTCTTTAGCCTCAACGGCATGGAAGCCCTGACGCCAGGGTCAACAGCTTTTATTCAAGAGGCCGCCCGACGGGCCCTCAGCAACTCAGCCGAGGGATACATCGTCATTGACGACATTGCCGAAGGAGCTAGTCTCACTGGGGAACTAGAGGAAGACAATTTGAACGCGGGCAGTCCTGGGGGCGCTAGGGCGATCGCCTTTGCTCCTGGTGAGCAGGTTGCCGTCATGTTAGTCCCCAATGGCACCGTGCAGGCCGTATTTGATAATCCCGCCGCTGAAGGACAGTTGCGCCCTCTGTTTTCGATTGCCAGTGCCAATCCTGACAGTAACGTTCACATTGGCGAAATCCAGCCCGGCATATTCGCCATGGAAGATGTTCGCTTTGATGATGGCTCCGATGCTGACTTCAACGACGTGATTTTTCAACTGCAGGGAGCCGCCGCGTCAATCGAGCCCGTTACCAATTTGATTGGTAGCCGCCAAGCCTGGGTTGACACTCCGTTAGGAAGACAGCTCTTTATGATTTCTGACGGCAGCAGCCCGGATGCCATGCTGACTTCCAATAACCCCATTTTTCCCCCTGTAGATGCCGCTAACCTGCTGGTTGAGATTCCTACCAGCGGCGTGCCAAAATTCAACGCTGGCAACACTGAAGCCGAAATTGCCGCCAGCGGCGCCGCCCGAATCACGATTGGCACTCAAACAATTTATATCGGCACCAATCAAGTGGCAGCCAACAACCAAAACCCGATTGTGGCCAGCTTTGACAGTATCAACCCGGCCAACAACTGGATTCGTACAGATTATGAAGTGACTGGTGCTGACGGTCGCGGCCTCGGGATTGCTTGGGATGGCAGCAGTTTGTATGGGGTTTTCACGGTTGATGGCACCCAAGGCACGCCGAATCAAGACTTTCGCCGAGCCGCTAACGATGCTGAGCAAGCCTGGCTCAGAAGCTATGGACAAGGGGGCGGCCCCACTGTTTCAATACTGGCTCGCATTGACCCCACAAACGGAGAGCTGCTAGATGCAGCCTATTTATCTGCAGTTCTGAGCAACGGCAACAGCAATACCCTGCGGATACAAGATATTAACGTCAACACCGCTGGACAACTAGTGGTGAGTGCCCAATCCTTCTTTCGACCTCGTCGTCCCGATGGCAGTGCCCTAACTGAAACGCCGGCTGCCGGCAGTTCACCGTTTGCTTATACGATCGAGATTACGCCTGACTTAAAGCGGGTGATCAGTACCTCAGCTCCAGGATTCGTTTAGCCGGCAGATTCTGCCGTTGAGCGTGTAGCCAGCCAAAGAGCGATCGCAATTTGGGTCGGTGAGCTCAGGGCACGTCATCAATTAAATCCAGAATGCTTGCAGTGTGAGCACATCCGCGCCCGCTCCGCAAAACAAGCTAGGGGCTGAAATGTTTTCCACATAAGGATTTGACCACTAAATGATGACAGTCCCTAGGTCGTCGCCATTGAAGCCACGTCTACCAGTCGCTCACTGAGTTCCCACAGGCGTTCAGCTTTGGCATCGTCACTGCCTTCAGCCGATAACTCTTGTACAAAAGCCTGCCGTCCCTGCTGTTGGCGGTTGCCCCAGCTCCAGTGGCAACCCGACTGTTGAAAGTCAGGCTCAGCCACCACTTGAGCTACGCGATCGCCCGCCAGCGCTTGGGAAACATAGCCTCCAGTAACGTTCTTTTGGAACCAAGGGAAAATCGTGCGGAATGCCTGGAAATGGTTGCGGAACAGCGGCGTGTCAGCCACACAACCAGGATAAAGCGAGCTAAAGGTAATGCCAGTGAGCTCGTGGTAGCGACGATGTAGCTCGCGGATCGTCAACATATTGCAGAGCTTGCTGTCTTTATAGGCCTTACCTGACTTGAATTTTTTGCCGTCGATCATCGCGATTGGGGCCTTAAAGCCTTGCTCAAAGCCGGCTAAATCACCGAGATCAGGCGGTGCTGGAATGGGAATCTTGCCGCCGAGTTCTTTGCGATTGGCGGTAACGGTTCCCAGAATAATTAGGCGCTTATCCTCAGCCGAAGAATTTTTTAGATCATCCAGCATTAATTGGCATAGCAAAAAGTGGCCCAAATGATTGGTCGCCACGCTGATTTCGTAGCCATCCGTGCTGTATAGAGGTTCTTTTTCTAGAGGCAGATAGACGGCAGCATTGCACACCAGAGCGTTTAGCGTTTTTCCCGTGGCCCGAAAGGCATCCACAAAACTCCGCACGCTCTTCAAGCTGGCTAAATCGAGGGGCATGACCGTGTAGCAGTTTGGCGGTACACTCACTTCTTGAGCGGCATTTTCGGCTTTTTCGACGTTGCGACAAGCCATAATCACATGCCAGCCTCTCTGAGCGAGGGCTTTGGTAGCGTTTAGTCCAATGCCTGAAGAGGCTCCTGTGACAATGACCGTTGGTTGAGTAGGGTCTGTCATCTTAATAATGCGTTTTTAAACGTTGAATTGCGTTAACACTGTTTAGAATCGCACACTTAACACAACATATTGGCCGATGAAATAAACCTTAAGAGCTGCCGATAGGGTTTTAATCTTGTCGAGCTCGGCCAGTTGCCCTCGCCTCAAATCCCTTGTAGACGATCTTTGAGACCGCATCTTGATCTTGCCAGGGCAGAGGCATTCCGCTGTTGGCAAGTGTATCGATATGCCCAGTCGAGCGGCTTGCTCGCAGGCACGCCGCTCACATGACAAACAAATGCCCCATGTGGGAGGCGCTTGCTAGTGCCGTATTGCTTACTGAAAGTTAACGATGCGGCCAAAGCCATCGGGTTTCAGACTGCTGCCGCCGACAAGTACGCCATCAATTTCTGACTGAGCCATGATTTCGTCGATATTGCCGGGTTTCACCGACCCACCATATTGAATCGGCACCTCTTTATTTTTCAGCTGTTCGCGAATCTTGCCGATAACTTTGTTGGCGTCAGTGGCCTCACAGGTATCCCCTGTACCAATCGCCCAAATCGGTTCGTAGGCAATGACTAGGCTGCCTTGATCAACATCCACCAGGCCTTTTTCAATCTGCGAGGCAATAATGGCTGTCGTCTCGCCCGCATCACGCTGCTGTTTAGTCTCGCCCACGCAGAGAATGGGCATTAGGCCATGACGTTGAGCCGCTAAAAGCCGCTGGTTGACGGTTTCATCGGTTTCGCCAAAATACTGGCGTCGTTCACTGTGGCCAACAATGACGTAGCGGACGCCGATTTCGCTCAGCATCGGGCCCGCAATTTCGCCCGTATAGGCTCCTTCGTCTTCCCAGTGAATATTTTGTGCGCCCAGCATGATGCGACTGCCGTGCAGGTTCTTA
>JBCCNE010000557.1:0-3395 GCA_039026015.1 Cyanobacteria bacterium P01_C01_bin.70
ATGCTGCTTTCCAAGCGGCCATAGCTACCCTGCGCCATCAATCGACTCAAGTTGGGCAAATCGTCTCGCCAGCGCTCAAATGCCAGCGACGGCTCCATGCAGTCTAGACCGATAATGAGTAAGCGAGGCGTAGGCATACTGAGAAACTTGACAAGGTTGTGCCTATTTTAGAATTTGCCGTCGTGCGTGTGGCATAGATTAGCAGGTTGCCAAGCTAAGTGAGTAGACATAGCGCTTGCCAACTGAGTCAGGACACTCAAATTTCAGGCAGCATAGGCTACATGAAGCAAAAACGTCCTACGTGCCTTGGCTACAGCTATGACAAATAGGGGGTAGCAAGTCATGGGCATTGGTCAGAACTTGAGCCAACACTTCCGAGGTCAAGGTCTTGAGAAAAGACACAAACTCCAAGCTGAGGCCGCCTCCTGCAGAAGGATTTGCCCCTATCAAGGTCCTGATTTTGCCGATCAGCAAAGTAATTTATCGGGTCATTAGCCAGCCCTTTAAGGTTCTTAGAAGTGACTTCGCCAACGCCGTCCCCCGACACTCACTCGCCTCCTCAATTCACTTCGCGATCGCATGAGCGTCGCCCACTCGACGGGACCGTTTCTAGTCAATGCTCATTTTCTGGCTCTGAGCGTTTGTGGCTTACCGGGTCGCCCTCACATCGATCTCCCGCCCTGCAGAAATTGATGGATTGATAACAACATCAGCCCTGAGATAGAGATATATCATGCCTATTCCAAAGAAAACCTTTGGGATGAATCGCCTGCCGAAAAAGTTGATTACCCTGTACACAATCCGCTGTAACGCACTGCCCTGGGATGTGCATGGGCACAACACCCAAAGTGACGTTTGAGGGCAAGCCTGCTATCAGCACTCATAACTGTTCGCTTAGGCACATTCAGAGAGACTTTTTTTATGGCACAGAAGTTTGGAGTAATCGGCCTAGCGGTCATGGGTGAAAACCTGGCCCTAAACGTAGAAAGCAAGGGCTTTCCCGTCGCAGTGTATAACCGTTCGCCCGAAAAGACTGACAACTTTGTCAAGCGGGCTCAGGACGAGTTTAATCTCGAAGTCGCGAAAGACAGCGATGCCGACCAAAATAAGCCCGTACTGGCAGCCTACAGCCTAGAGTCATTTGTTAACGCTTTAGAGCGGCCCCGCCGCATCTTAGTGATGGTCAAGGCTGGTAGAGCGGTTGATGCGGTCATTGAACAGCTCAAGCCTCTGCTCGATCAGGGAGACATGATTATCGACGGCGGCAACTCCCTATATACCGATACTCAGCGTCGCACAGAAGAGCTTGAACCCACGGGCCTTGGCTTTATTGGCATGGGCGTCAGCGGTGGTGAAGAGGGGGCGCTGCTAGGTCCCAGTCTCATGCCGGGGGGTACTGAAACTGCGTACAAAGAAATCGAGTCAATTGTGACTAAAATTGCAGCCCAAGTCGATGACGGTCCCTGTGTGACTTACATTGGCCCTGGCGGCGCGGGACACTTCGTGAAGATGGTACACAACGGCATTGAGTATGGCGACATGCAGATTATTGCCGAAGCCTATGACTTGATGAAGACCGTCTTGGGCTTAGACCATAATGAACTCTACGAAGTATTCAGTGAGTGGTACGAAACTCCAGAACTGGATTCCTACCTAATTGAGATTACCAAAGACATTTTCACCAACCTGGATGAAAAGACGGGTAAGCCTTTGGTGGAAATGATTGTGGACGCGGCTGGTCAAAAAGGTACGGGCCTATGGACGGCGACTAACGCGCTGGAAATGGGAATCGCCATTCCCACTATTGGGGCAGCAGTGGATGCCCGCATTATGTCTTCAATTAAAGATCAGCGGGTAGCCGCTTCAAAAGAGCTGAGCGGCCCCGCTTTCTCCTTTACAGGAGACAAAAAGGCGATGATCGATAAGATCCGCGATGCCATGTATTGCTCCAAGATTTGTTCCTATTCTCAAGGAATGGACTTAATCTCCCAGGGGAATCAAGAGCTGTTTGAGGGCAAAATCAACTTGGGTGAAACGGCGCGTATTTGGAAAGGCGGCTGTATTATCCGAGCGCGATTTTTGAACAAGATCAAGCAGGCTTACGACGAGAACGGCCAGCTAGCAAATCTGCTGCTCGCGCCTGAATTTAAGCAGACAATTCTTGATCGCCAGGCCGCTTGGCGAGAAGTGATCTGCTTGGCGGCCCAAGCCGGTATTCCCGTACCGGCCTTTAGTGCGTCTCTAGATTACTTCGACAGCTACCGTCGCGATCGCCTGCCGCAAAATCTGACTCAGGCGCAGCGCGACTACTTTGGGGCGCATACCTTTGAGCGGGTTGACGAGCCCCGTGGCAACTTCATTCACCACGAGTGGGAAGTAGCCCCGAGTAAAGCGGCGGTATAAGCGCCCGTGTGCCAAATAGTCTGAACCATCGGCAGAGAATAGTAGGTTGATGACCCAAGTTCTCTGCCGTTTTTCATTACTGGACCTTTTGTATAGATAAAGCACCATGCCCGAAAAAGAAGATCAGGATCATCCACAATATCGGGGCGATCGCGCTACGGTCAGCCAGATCTTGCAGGAAGAAGTGACCGACTTCAACCTGTCAGAACTCGCCCGCTTGATCATTCGCTATAAAGGCTTCCCTGGTGCCCGCGACATCCAACGCGACCTCGACAAAGCCCTTAAAAAAATCGGCCTTACCGAAGAAGAACTCTACGCTAAAACTCGCCAACTGCATGCCCAAGGCGGCATTTATCAAAATCTGGGACGCAATCGTGAGGATTGGAGTTGAAGCAGTTGCAGAGGCCTATCCTCAGCGAATGGATGAACTGGCTGTAAACATGCCGTTGCCGAAGGATTAGAAAGTAAAACTGGCACCTCAGAAAAGCCGTCCAAGACTGGGTGCGTACAGCCGGAGCTAGTGCAGCAACCACCAGAAGAAGTGCAGTGTTTCGCTTAATCGATCGCAGACATACCGAGCTGGCGGTAGCTATCGTATGATGGTGGGAAATTGCAGGAGACCTCTCCAAAGCCGATTAAGCCTTTGATTATGACTGCCTCTCTCGCCCCCGAACAGAGCTGATTGAAGTGTCTGTCCAATACTGGAGCGCGACCCATTTCACTTCCGTCAGCCACTTCACTTATACTTTATTTACATCATCTATCCACTTACCCAGCCGCTTTATTCCCCCTGCGATGGGCGATAGAAGTCCGTCGGATTGAAAGCAGCTTTTTCTGCTACTAAACCCAAGTGTTTCATCGTGGAGCGATCAGGAGAATACACGCCATTTTCCCATTCGCTAATGGTTTGCCGACGCACCCCAATGGCCTCTGCAAACTGAGCTTGGCTCAGCTTCATGTATAGCCGCAGCGCTCGAATCGCGGCTTGGTCC
>JBCCNE010000558.1:0-3394 GCA_039026015.1 Cyanobacteria bacterium P01_C01_bin.70
TCGGAGCGGCCACTCTGCAGCAGAAAGGCGTGGAGGTCCTCAAAGCAGGGCTGAATTACTTCTCGCTCTACCACAAAGCCCAGGCGCAGTCCGGCTTCGCTGTAGTCGGCAGCAGGCATATCAGTGCCGTCTGCCCCATACAGCGCCACGTGCTTATAGGCGGCGTACAGATCTCTTTGACTCTGGGTTTGCAAACAGTACCAAATTTGGTCGCTAACGGCCTCGCGGACCGTCCGCTTAATCGCTTTCGGATCGAGAGTCGGGGTGGGCCGATGCATCTGCTGTTTTAGGGTTTCAATCCGGGCTTCCTGAGTTTGCATGGCTGTAGCCTGCGCTTGAACTTCTGCCTGCAGCGCTTGCAGCTGCTGCTTTTCGGTGGTCGAAGCCTGGCCCAGTGGCGCTTTGAGCAGTTCAATCTGCTGATTTAACGTAGCAATATGCCGGTCTTTGTCGGCCAGCAGCTCGTCTTTTTCAAGAATCAGGTGCGTTTGCTGGCGAATTTCAAGGGCGTCTAAACCCGCCCGCAGCAGATTGAAATAGTGGGTTTCGCGAATATCGACCGGCCGCGCTGGCTCACCCGGCAGGCAGAGATAGCCTTGGCGATCGGGCAGCAGCACGACAAAAACTTGCCCCTCTTGATTTTGAATTTCGAGGCGGCGGGCTTCATTTTCGCGCACGATCCGGGCTTGATAGCAACGGCGGCTAAAGTCAAAGTCGGCGCTGTTGATGACTCCACTCAGACAAGTTGCCTCTGGTGCCTGGTCAAAGGTTTCTGCTAGCACACTGGCCGCCTCACTCACGGTGTTTGAACCGCTAGTGGCAATCGCCGCCTGGGCGATCGCACCGTTGCTGGCGGGTAACTTTGGGGTCAGGTTGTTTTGCGGCCCCTCCTCCGGCATCGCAGTCGACACCGAGGAAGGCAGAGCAGACCGCTGAAGCGGCAATCGCACCCCCACGAGTTCCAGTTGTAGGGTAGTGTTCCCTTGCCAGGCGTTGAGTTTAAGTTTGTAGGCGATGTCAAGGCGGTCGGGCAAAGGACAGTAGCTGCCCCAGCGCCACGCGATCGCCTCTAATCGATGGTTAGCGTCATCAGCTACGGTCAGCTTCAGGTGGGCTTTAGTCTGGCCAATGGGGCGCTGCTCAACCACTCGCACATTGGGCGTCCAAAAAATTGGGTCGGGGTTGCCAATGCCGCAGGGATGCAGTTGGTCTATTTGCTCGTACAGGTCAAAGCCAACCTGGTCAAGGCTGGCTCGCACGTCGACCGTAATCAGGGGTTTCAGGTGCTCAAGCTGTAACGTTTGGTTGGCAAAGTTGGCCAAGCGAGATTTGACTTGCCGCAGATGCTTGCTGGGAAATGAGAATCCGCCAGCCGCCTTGTGACCGCCAAACTTCGCCATGAGGTCATGGCAGCTCTGCAGAGCGTCAAAGACGTTGAATTCGGGAATGCCTCGCGCTGAGCCGCGAATCTCTTTTTGCTCGGGGTCTTCGTAGGTACAGATAAACACCGGCACACCGTAGCGCTCGACCAGCCGTGAGGCCACGATGCCGATAACGCCGTGATGCCAGTCTGGCTGCAGCACTAGCAGCACCCGATCATGCGCCAAATCCACAGTACCGGCGGCCATTTCCGCTTCTACCCAGGCGATCGCTGCCGCTTCAATCTGCTCGCACAGGGCTCGTCGCTCCTGGTTTGCCTGCTCACACTCCAGCGCCCGCTGCAGCGCCACATCCACGTCATCGGTGGTGAGCATTTCAATCACCACTTGAGGATCGCCGATACGGCCTACCGCATTAATCCGGGGTCCGAGGCGAAAGCCAATATCTTCCGGCTTGAGGGTCTCGTCTTCATCCTCCAGTCCGGCAACTTTAATCAGGGCTTTAACGCCAATCAGGCGCGAATGGGGCAGCAATCGCAATCCTCGCCTGACCCAGCGCCGGTTGACGCCTGTCAGAGGAGCCAAATCGGCGATCGTGCCTAGAGTAAACAGCTCTAGCAGCGGAGCAGTCAAGTCTTGAATGCGCCCCATTGTTTGGGCCAAGCACACTGCTAAAATATAGGCCACACCGACCCCAGCCACGCCGTAATAGGGGGAATCGGGCGCAATCAGCTTGGGATTCAAAATGGCGTGAGCTGGAGGAATCTCAGGAGGAACATCGTGATGATCGGTGACGATTACCGTCAAGCCCAGTTCACGGGCATAGGCGATGGGCTCTACTGCCGCGATCCCATTATCCACGGTAAGAACAATGCTAACGCCATCGGCAAAGAATTCTTCCACAATGCGGTTATTAATACCGTAGCCCTCTTGCATGCGGCTAGGAATGGCGTAGTCAACGTTAGCGCTCAGCGATCGCAGAGCCCGCAACAGTAGCGCTGTGCTGGTCATGCCATCGGCATCATAGTCGCCGCAAATGGCAATCTTTTCGCCTCCCGCGATCGCCTGCAGCAAAATTTCAATGCTTTGCGCCAGATCGGGAAATTCATCCAGGGGCGAGGGCAGCAGCAGGGATTCGGGATTGAGAAATTCGTGGGCGGCGTCTAGCGTTTCGAGACCGCGATTAAGCAGCACTTGCGCCACCAGGGGCGAAAGTTGTAGCTGCTGTGCCAGTCCCCAAGCTTCCCCCTTCAGTGCCGGATGGATCAACCAGCGCTGTTCAGGTACGGCAGCACGGGCTTCAGAGGGAGCAGCGGCCTCAGAAGCCGATTGCGGCGGTGCCGGTTTCGGTTTTGCCGGATCACTTGCCAACGGCTTCACCACATCATTGCAGAGTTTAGATCGCTTGCACTAAATATATCGCTTTCACTCAAAATGACGCGCTTGGGACTAAGCCGCTCCCGATTTTTCGGAAAACAGCACCAGCACCGTTTTGATAATTAGCTTGAGGTCGTACATCAGGCTCCAGTTTTCCTGATATTTCATATCGAGCTGAATCACGTCTTCAAACTTTTTGATGCTAGAGCGGCCACTGACCTGCCACTCCCCCGTCAGACCAGGCTTCACATTCAGGCGCTGCCAAGCAGGTACTTCATAGTGGTCAATTTCTGCCGGCGTGGGTGGACGAGTACCCACTAGGCTCATATCTCCCCGCAGCACATTCCAAAACTGCGGAAATTCGTCCAGACTAGTTTTGCGTAAAAAGCGGCCGATGCGCGTCACCCGAGGGTCGTTTTCATTCTTAAAGAGCGGCCCTTCAACCTCATTTTTGACCTGATTTTTCAGCGCCTCCGCATTGGCGACCATCGAGCGAAACTTCCAGATGCGAAAGCGGCGGCCCATCCACGAGCAGCGAATTTGGCTAAAGAGAATCGGGCCAGGATCATCGAGTTGAATAGCGATCGCGATCGGAATAAACAGCAGCGCCGTAATGCCCAACCCCACGGCACCGCCGA
>JBCCNE010000559.1:0-3384 GCA_039026015.1 Cyanobacteria bacterium P01_C01_bin.70
CATGATAAGGAATCGCCACCTCGCGACTGATGAGCACTGAGCGCTGGGCATAGCTGGGAATGTTGGCCGTTTCAACCGTGAGACCGGCCACTAGACTGGCTTTGGGCTGACTTGCGATGAACTGATATAGTTCTGGCGCTGAGCCTTGAGTCATCGACGCATAAGGATATCCGGGCATGGTCAGCGGATAGAGCAGCACTACTAGGCTGAGCAGAGTGGCCATGGCGATTGGGCAGGCGGCTAATCCAGTCGATGAGTGGGCCGAAGACAGCAGCGCGATCGCCCAGTGCAATAGGGCATCGAGCAGCAGCACGAGAGCCAGGCTGGTGCCCAGCACTCCCGCAATTAGCAAAAATCGTCCAGTGTAGCGGCTAGGCAAATAGAGCTTGAATAAAACTGCATGGGCTGCCATAAACCAAAACAGCCCGGTGACCACCAGCTTCAGCAAAATATCTACGTCAGCGCTGACAGAGCGAGCCAGAGCAAAGCGGCGCGGCCACCTCAACATCAGCGGCAGAGCGATCGCCAGCAGATTAGTCACCGGCGTCGTAGCGGTGTCTAAGCGCAATCCACTGCGTCCATATAGCAGCATATTGACCCAGTCTGATTTGAAAAATTTGGTGCGGCCACCGCGAAAGAATTCGGGCATGGTTAGGGCCTGAGTCTCTTTCACAGTGGGGCCAAATTCACTGGTTGCTAGTCCGTAGTAAAGAATGACTGCCGCGGCAATTAGCAGTCCACCAACGGTTAGTATCCAGAGCGCGCGATCGCGTCGCCACCCCCAGCGTCCCTGCCGCCGCTCGACTAGTCCCAGCGCCAAGAGGCCCGCTGACAGCAGCACCGTTTGCGGATAAAACAGTCCCTGTAGCAAAATTGCGCCCCAACTCAGCCACCGCGATCGCCGCAGCCAGCCGTACATAAACAACAGCATCAGGCCATAGACAAACGCTTTGGACGTACCCGAGGCGACGGTAACGGTATATTCCGCTGACTGAGTCATCAGAGCCGAGACGACGAATCCAGCGGCGGGGAGGGCGCTCAGCTCTAATACGGTTAGAAAGGCGATGGCTCCTGTGAGGACAATCAGCAAGGGCGGCAGCAGCTGACAAAACACCAGAGGAGAAACGCCGACTATCGCCAACAGGCGATAGAGTCCAGCAAAGCCAATCGGCGAAACGGACTGGTAATAATCGGCAATCAAATCGTTGGCAAACAGTTCAGCATCGGTGAACCGCAGCATCCAAACCACATGCTGGCGGGCATCATCGGCGAGCGCATAAGATTCGCCCGCGATCGCATGCCATAGCAGAACGGCTACCACTGAACTGTAAACCAGTGAGGCACAAAACCATCCCCATGCGCGCGCGGGGCGTAGCGATCGCGGCGTCGGTGCCAGACTTTGCTGACAGCGCTTGAGCACTCCCAAACTAAGCGATTGCAGTGAAACAGAGTTGACCACAGAGGATGTTGGCGTTCAACAGTTCAGGCCTCCACTGTACTGGACAGCCATTAATTACGGCAGGCTGGACGCGTATCGCGTCCTTTTTCTGACGCCACAGACAAGCAGCGTGCAGGCATTGGCATCGTTTTGCATCCAAAATCAAAAACCGACTGCAGCCTGAGATAGTTCAACAATGATTACTTCTAGAATTTGGAACAGGTTATACAGATTCTCCAAACTCCTGCTACACATCCTATTCCCCGGCCCCCTTGCTCCTAAAGCTCTCCATTCCGATCTGTAGTGCTATTCCAGAGAAACGGTATTACTGCTGGAATACCCTAGTTAGCAGCTCTTACGTCGTATATTCGGCATTAATGCGCACGTAGTCATAGCTAAAATCACAGCCCCAAGCCATACCCTTGCCAGGGCCGTGACCGACCCCAACTGCGATCGTCACCGTATCGGTTTGCAGGTACTCTCCCTGGGTCGTCTGGGTTTTCAGGTAGTTGCTGGCCGCAGCGCGGTCAAAAGGCCGGGGCTGGCCGTGTTCCATCAGCAAAAAGTTCCCCAATTGAATGCGGAGGTCTCCTTGGTCGAAGGGAATCCCCGCTCGCCCAGCCACGGCGGCGATGCGACCCCAGTTAGGATCGTGACCAAAAATGGCGCATTTCAACAGGGCCGAACCGGCAATTGCCCTCGCAATTTGCCGGGCAGCGGCATCGTCATTGGCACCGGTCACAGTAATTTCTATCAGGCAGGTGGCCCCTTCGCCATCGCGGGCAATCGCCTTCGCCAGGTAATCGCACACCTCGGTCAGCATGGCCTCCAAGCGATCCGCTGCGGGACCGGACGCCGTAATTGCCGGAGTGCGCGACTCACCGTTCGCCAGGGCCAGCACACAATCGTTGGTGCTAGTGTCGCCGTCCACCGTAATTTGATTAAAGCTATGGGCGATCGCTCGTCTCAACATCGACTGCCATAGAGCCGGAGATACCGTTGCGTCGCAGGTGATAAAGCCCAACATCGTTGCCATATTGGGATGAATCATGCCCGAGCCTTTGGCGATGCCGCCGATGCGCACAGGGCGGCCCTGCCAATCCATTTCTAGCGCAATAGATTTGGTCGCCAAATCGGTCGTAACAATCGCCTGGGCGGCTGCATCAGACCCGGCAGGCGACAGCGCCGCAACGACCTTAGGCACACTATCCACTAGCGCATCCATTTTGATGCGTTGACCAATCACCCCAGTCGAAGCCACCAGCACTGACTCCACCGGAATTTGTAAGGCTTGGGCGATCTTTTCACAGGTGGTAATAGCATCCTGCCAGCCCTGTGGGCCGGTGCAGGCATTAGCCTGTCCGGCATTTACCACAATCGCTTGAGCATAGGGCTTGGCTTCTAGCCGCTGCTGGCAATAGTCTACACAGGCAGCGCGCACCTGGCTTTGAGTGCAGACCCCCGCCGCGATCGCCTCCGTATCTGAGACTATCAGCGCTAAATCGAGCGCCCCCGAAGGCTTGAGCCCCGCTGCCACCCCGGCTGCTCGAAACCCCTTAGGAGCCGTGACGCCCCCTGCTACCACCTGCCACTCTGCCATGTCATTCTACTCACTGCTGTGCGCTCGTCTTGCGACATTTGATTATACGCTGCTGATCTTATCTGACGCCTGATCTTAAGCCCCAAACCTCTCCTTCTAAAAGTGCTTGGGCTACTACAACAGGGTTCTCTCAAGGCCGTTGCCTACACGGTCTGCAACATCACTAAGAGTCAGATTAACCTTGCCATAAAGTTTAGTTTCACACGTTAGATGACTTAAAAATCAAGGGTTATAGTGATTAGTAAGGAGTTAAAAGCTCCAGTTTGAGATCGAAAGATCAGTCCACGTTAAATAGGAGGTTAGATATCGATTTAACGTCTGATTCGACCTCGTTTAAGACAGCAGC
>JBCCNE010000560.1:0-3375 GCA_039026015.1 Cyanobacteria bacterium P01_C01_bin.70
CAATCTCACTATTTCCCTCAAAGCTTCCCGCGTGCCTGTGATGTTGGCGGCCTATCGCCTGATGGTAAAGCGGATGAATGAGCTCGGCATGGATTATCCACTGCATCTCGGCGTGACTGAAGCTGGGGATGGCGACTATGGCCGCATCAAGTCCACGGCAGGAATTGCGACGCTGCTAGCAGAAGGCATTGGCGATACTCTCCGCGTTTCCTTGACCGAGGCTCCGGAAAAGGAAATCCCAGTTTGTTACAGCATTTTGCAAGCTCTGGGACTGCGCAAAACGATGGTGGAATATGTGGCGTGTCCCTCGTGCGGACGGACGTTGTTCAATCTAGAAGACGTTTTGCACGAAGTTCGAGATGCCACTAGCCATCTGACTGGGTTAGATATTGCGGTCATGGGCTGCATCGTCAACGGCCCTGGTGAGATGGCAGACGCTGACTACGGCTATGTGGGCAAAGGCCCTGGTTTTATTTCGCTATATCGAGGTCGCGAAGAAATCAAAAGAGTTCCTGAAGATCAGGGTGTAGCAGAGCTGATTAACTTGATCAAAGCTGATGGTCGCTGGGTCGATCCCTAGTCTGCGGGGAACTCTGTATTGGAATCAAGTTATAGGGTACCTCTACATAGTGGCTGTCATTATTTAGCGGGTCAATAATTTAAGTGACCGGGGTTTCAGCTCATGGCTTATTAAAGTTGGGACGGCCACGGTAATGCTGATTACACCGGCTTTCTGGTGGTTTTAATTGATGAAATGCCTTTGGGTGATAGTGAGTGCTGACGATTCATTGTGCGCTGCTGCACTTCTCAGAAATGTTTCAGTTTGAATGGTTATCATGGTGCCTGACCAAGCTGCTTTGAGTTACCCTAACGGCTCATTAATGCTTGTGCTAGATTGTGCTTAATTGCCGACGGAACTAAATTTTATGGCGATCGCAAAGCGAGGATTGATTTTAGGTGCTACAGCCGTGGCGGCTGCTGGCGTCATTGTTACCGGGGCAGGCTTACACCTGTCGCAGGGCAAAGCTTTTTTTGAAGAAAGTCCCAAAGAGGTAATTGATGAGGTCTGGCAGTTAATCGACAATACTTATGTTGATGCGACCTTTAATCAAAACGATTGGGAGGCGGTGCGCACCGAGTATCTCAGTCGTGAATACAGCTCTCCAGAGGCGGCTTATGACGCCGTTCGAGAAATGCTGGAGCTATTGGAAGATCCTTACACCCGCTTCATGGATCCCCAAGAGTTCCGCAATATGCAAATCGACACTTCCGGTGAGTTGACCGGAGTGGGTATTCAGATTACGCAGGAAGAAGAAACGGACGAAATAGTCGTTGTTGCACCCATTGAAGATACTCCAGCGTTTGAGGCCGGGCTGCGCTCCAAGGATGTGATTATCGAGATTAATGGCGAAAGCACCGAAGGCATGGAGCTTAATGATGCGGTCAGCTTAATTCGCGGGCCGGTGGGGTCAGATGTGACGCTGACTGTGCGACGCGAAGAAGAAGTAATTGATTTTAGCCTCACTCGAGCTCGAATTGAAATTCATCCGGTGCGTTATTCAGTCAATCAAGGTGCTGAAGGCCCAATCGGCTATATTCGCCTGACTCAGTTCAGCAGCAACGCTGCAAGTGAAATGGAGGAAGCGATTGACGATTTAGAATCGCAAGACGTCGTAGGCTATATCCTCGATTTGCGGTCTAATCCTGGTGGACTGCTTTACTCCAGCATTGAAATTGCCCGCATGTGGTTGGACGAAGGTGGCATTGTGTCTACGGTTAATCGTCAGGGAGTGGTAGACGAAGAAATTGCCAACAATCGGGCTTTGACGGACAAGCCGCTGGTTGTGCTGGTGGATGGAGGATCTGCTAGCGCTAGCGAAATTTTGTCAGGCGCTCTGCAAGACAATGATCGCGCTGAACTGGTGGGCACCAAAACCTTTGGTAAAGGCTTAGTACAGTCTGTCCGCAGCCTGCCCGACGGGTCGGGAGTCGCAATTACGATTGCTAAGTACCTCACTCCGAGTGGCCGCGATATCAACCAGCAAGGCATTGAGCCCGATATCTTGGTAGAACTTTCGGAAGAAGAGCAAGAAGTCCTCTCTGAAAACCGCGATCGCATCGGTACGGCGGAAGATCCTCAATATCGTCAGGCTCAGGAATTGCTCTTGCAAATTGTGCGCGCCGAGCAAAATACGGTCTCTAATTTGCAGTAGTCAGCTTAGCCCGATGTCTTTCTAACCGGTATAACGGGTTGAGCTCCTGTGCAACCTGCTATACCGGTTTACAATTGCCTGCCCGAATCAGGTTGACTCGTCTAGCGATCGCCTGATCTTGACTGTCATAGGGTCCCCATTTTTGCACGACCTCAACAGCTTTGAGTTCAGCAGCGGACAAAACTCTGCAGGTCTCAGAGGCAACTTTGACGACATACCAAGCAGTGGCATCACTCATTGTTTAGGTTCAGGCTGGAGACAATACCTCATCCTATCTTCTGGGTCGAGATTGACGCGCATCATCAATGCCGGAGCACGCACTCTCAGTAACAGTAGCGATTGCCGTTAGGAGAAGGATATTCTTTGCCTTTGCGGGTCGCGCCGATCAGCGTTGAAATCACGACGCATTGGTTTCTCGCTATCCCATTTTTGCTATCCAGCGTCAGAGTGCTCAACCGGTACCGCACTTCTCCTTGAAAACCAAAGCGAACATAGTAAGTACCGCCGCTCTGCGCCAGGGTCGTATCTGCTGGGTAAAGAACGACCTGGGGACTCAGTGACTTCCAGCCTTCGACATCTTCCCACGACAGGCTGTTTGGATGCACAGTCCACTCTAGGTGATCATCGACTTCTCGGAGGCTGAAGCGCCAAGAGGTCCGGTGGGTAATGGCCGAGTTTTGCGCCTCCAAAATTCCTGAGCGCAGCTCATCGCGGGCAGCGGTGACTTCGCGATTAGCTAGATATTTGGTCCAGGATAAAGCGGCGATCGCTGCTAGCACGCCCAAAATCACCACAATCGCCATCAGCTCTAGCAGCGTAAACCCCTGTAGCGATCGCGGCGGCAACCGAGTTGCCGGCTCAGTTTGGCTTTGCCAATGTCGCATCCTATGAGCACCCTAATTCTCCTGTCAGAATGCCCAGACCACCCCTGAGGGCTGACACCCCTCACGCAGTTTGGCAATTTATGGAAATGTCTATGGACGCGGCTCCCAACATTTAAGGAGACTCATAAAAGGAAGAGTTGCGGAAGGAAAAACCTTAACAGGGGCAATCATGGAGTGTACGGATGGGGAGCGATGACGTTTTGACGTTCTAGCCAGCGAGCGACGCTTAAAATCTGGGCTTCTCGATGGGGTGCGGCAATAATCTGAATGCCAATCGG
>JBCCNE010000561.1:0-3363 GCA_039026015.1 Cyanobacteria bacterium P01_C01_bin.70
CGGAAAAGGGTTTCAGCCAAATTTGAACTTATATTTTGCAAGTGCGAAAAGAGCCTTTCAGCCCCCTTGTAACTAGCGAAGGTCTGTTCTCAAACCGGGCTGCTAATCCCTCCAGATCGATAAGTGTTTTGGATTTTGAATTTTGAATTTCTTTCATGAGTAACCATCTTGCGATCGCCACCGTCACCGCCGCATTGAAAAAAATGCTGCAAGAAGGCATCAGCCAAGACACACCGGGTGCCCAAGTCACGACCGTACGGCCCGATGCCGCGAGTGGCAATATTTCGGGAGCGTGCATCAACCTTTTTATGTATCACGCCATGCCCAATGCGGCTTGGCGCAATGCCGATCTGCGTACCCGTCGCCCCAAAGGCGAACTCGTCAAACATGGGCAGGCCAGCCTCGATTTGTATTACTTGCTGACGTTTTACGGCAACGAGCAGCGCTTAGAACCCCAGCGGCTCATGGGCAGCGCCATCCAAACTCTGGTCGATCAGCCCCAGCTTACCCTGCCTATCATTCAAGAAACCATCGACGGCGTTTCTGATCTCACTGAGTCCACCCTTAGCGAGCAGCTACAGCTGGTGCGCTTCTTTCCCGCCGAGATCACGACCGAAGAACTGTCGCGCATTTGGTCAGTGTTTTTCCAGATTCCTTACTCACTGTCCTTTGCTTATCAGGGCACCGCCGTCATTATTCAGGGTCGCAAACCGGGTAAATCCGCCCTACCTGTCCGCAGTCGCCGTTTTTATACGACCCCCCAGCGTCCCGTCATTGAAAAAATTACCACTGCCGAACACCTCAACGAACCCATCACGCTAGACAGCCACATCACGATTCATGGGCGGGGATTAAAAGGTCGCAATGTCGGCGCACCCAGCCCCGAAAGTTCACTGACTCAAGTCTATTTCGGTAGCGCCCGCATCACCCCCCAAGTCGTGGCGGAAAACCAGGTCGAAATTACCCTACCAACCCTATCAGTCCAGGAAATTAGCACTCTCCGGGCCGGGGCTCAGGGACTACGCATGGCTCAAATTCCCGATCCACTGCCCCGCGATGCAGACTATGCCATTTTGTCGAATCTGATGTCGATCGTGCTCTGTCCGACCATCCGCAACGGCAGCGACGGCATCACCGTTCACAATCTGACCGAGTTAGAAGAAGACCATTGCGCCGCGATCGCCACGGTGTCTGTTGATGTAACTGTCGAGCCGCGCCAAAATACCTTTTTGCTGCTCAACAAGATCGATCGCACCGGCAAAACCTACATCATTCGGGGAGAACGCCAAACAACTGATACCACCACACTGACGTTTCAACTTAACGAAGTCCTCGTCGGCACCTATCTCGTCCGTGTCCAGATCGATGGCGCTGAGAGTCCCCTAGAAGTCGATACGAACAAAGAGAGCAACACCTTCGAGCAATATATCGGCCCCACTGTCACCCTTGGGAGGACATCATGACCTCGCCCCCAGACTGGACGGTTGCCAACCAGCAATATCTAGCCGCGACGTTGATGGTGCTCAAAGCCGCCCTGATCGAGCGGATACAGGCCATTGATGCTTCCTTAGACCTGGAGGGAGTCACCGATCTATCCTTGGACACGGCCCAGCAACAGTTCCAAGCCGCAGAGTCTGCCCTTCCTGCCCCAGCGGCCCTGCAACGCTTGTGCGATCTGTGCCGCCTCACCCCATTTGAACGCGATACGTTGCTGCTCTGTGCCGGCATGGAACTCGATGCCTCCTTTGCCCCCCTCTTTGCTGCCATGCAGGGCGATCCGCAGCGCAACTATCCCTCCTTTGGTCTGGCGCTGGGGAACTTGGCCGAGCCTAACTGGGCCGCCCTCTCCCCCAGCGGCCCTTTGCGCTTTTGGCAATTGCTAGAAGTCGGCCTCGGTCGGGCACTCACCCTCAGCCCTTTGCGCATAGACGAGCGCGTTTTGAACTTTCTGACGGGCATTCATCATCTCGATGCCCAGCTATTCGGATTGGTCAAACCGCTCACGGCATCGGCGGCAGCGTGGGAAACCTTGGTGCCCTCTCACCAAGCCCTGGCCGAACAACTCACCCAGACCTGGACTCACGCTAAACAGTCGAGTAGAAACATTCCGATCCTGCAATTATCGGGAGGCGACGGGGGCGATCGCCGCACCATTGCCCAGGCCGCTGCCGCCCAATTGGGCTTAAATACCCACGTCATGGCCGCGACCACCCTGTCACCATCCCCCACTGACCTGAATGCCCTAGCTCGCCGCTGGCGACGCGAAGCCATCTTTAGCCAGAGCATTCTGCTACTGGAATGGGAGACCGGGAGGGGAGGGGAGGGGGCGATCGCCGCCTCACTAGCCCAATTTCTCGAAGATCTGGATAGTCCCGTTATCCTCTCCACCCCAGACCGTCAGCATTTGCCCAAACAATCCCTGGTCAGCTTCGACGTGGCCTATCCCACCCCGCCAGAACAGCAGCAGCTCTGGCAGTCTATCCTGGGGGATGAAGCCGACTCCCTCAACGGCGAAATCCCACAACTCGTCAGCCAATTCAACCTC
This sequence comes from Cyanobacteria bacterium P01_C01_bin.70, assembly GCA_039026015.1. GTDB lineage: Bacteria > Cyanobacteriota > Cyanobacteriia > Phormidesmidales > Phormidesmidaceae > Halomicronema. The sequence goes on from JBCCNE010000561.1 coordinate 2,546, forward strand.
AACCGCACCCTCATCCGCTCCGCCCACCTCAGCGCCCTGGCCACTTCACCGACCTCATCCACCCTTACCCCTGCCCTCTGGCACGCCTGCCGCACCCAAGCCCGCCCCAAAATGGATGCCCACGCCCAGCGCCTCACTGCTCATGCCACCTGGGATGACTTGATTTTGCCCGATGCCCAGAAAGACATTCTGCACGAAATTGCTGCCCACCTGCGTCAGCGCACTCGGGTTTATCAAGACTGGGGATTTGCAGCGAAGGGTTCACGGGGGCTGGGCATCACAGCCCTGTTTTCCGGTGCTAGCGGTACGGGCAAAACCCTGGCCGCCGAAGTCCTCGCTGCCGAACTGCAGCTCGACCTCTACAAAATTGACCTCAGCGCGATCGTCAGCAAGTACATTGGCGAAACCGAAAAGAACCTCTCTAAAGTATTCGACGCGGCGGAAATGGGGGGCGCGATTTTGCTGTTCGACGAAGCAGACGCCCTGTTTGGCAAGCGCAACGATGTCAAAGACAGCCACGATCGCTATGCCAACATCGAAGTCAGCTATCTGTTGCAACGGATGGAAGCCTATCGCGGCCTCGCCATTCTGACGACGAATTTGCCAGATGCGATCGACCCCGCCTTTCTCCGCCGCATCCGCTTCATTATTCAGTTTCCCTTTCCCGATGTGGCCCAGCGCACCCGGATCTGGCAGCGCATGTTCCCCCGCCAAACTCCCACCGATGGCTTGGATTTTCGCAAACTCGCCCGACTTAACGTCGCGGGCGGCAACATCCGCAACATCACTCTCAACGCTACCTTCCTCGCCGCCGATGC
>JBCCNE010000562.1:0-3362 GCA_039026015.1 Cyanobacteria bacterium P01_C01_bin.70
AAATGCCCCTTTGCCCGGTTTGTCAATCACCACTTCACCCGGCAACGGAGCTAGCTCGGGAATGATTTCCCAACCAGGTTCGCCTCGCACCAGAATCTTGCCGCACGGTCCCGGATCGCCAATGCCCGCTCCAATTTGTTGCGATCGCCAGCGTTTATTTTCGGGCAAATCCGACAGGTCGTGCCGATGCCCTTCGCGGGTGTGAATGACTTTATAGCCAAGCGAGCGCATGGCTGCCATCAGTTTCTTCAGCGGTTCAATAGGAGCCCGCGTCAGCGACAGGTCGTATCCCATCTTGTCGACGTAGCCCCCTTCACCACAAAAATCCGTCTGCATGTCAATAACGATTAGCGCCGTATTCTCAGGCCGCAAATCACCGTTGTAGGGATAGGGATAGGGATCAGCGCTAACAGTTCTTCCCATCAAAAATCGCTCACTCTTCGCCCTTGATGATGTACCATCCTGCCGCTGCTAGATCGTTCAGAGCGAACGATCTAGCAGCGGCAGGATGGCAATCGATGCAGCAGCGTTAACTTTTTAGCCTTTGAGCGAGAACAGCCAGATTCCCTTACCGAAAATCCAAAGAGCTTGACGTGCCCTAAATTTGCCGGCCGATTGAACAAATTACTCAGATAGCCCGCTTCCACTTAACGAGACTCTAAATCATTTGAGATCGACTGGGAGCGTACAGACGAAAGCAGTTGACGCGGTATTGAGGCAAATTTTTGCTTAAACAGCAGCCAGAAAAATGGCAAATCTTGAAGTAAGTAGCGCTTCCAGAGGCGCCTGGGCTCAGAGACCAAGCGATAAAGCCATTCCAGTCCCAGTTCGCTCATCCATTTGGGCGATCGCGACTTGTTACCGGCCTCAAAGTCGATCGCGGCTCCTACCCCCATAAAGATGTCAATATCGGGCAATTGCTTATGGTATTTGGCAATCCACTTTTCTTGTTTAGGTGCTCCGACGCCCACAATCAAGACATTGGCTGGAGACTGTCGAATCATCTCAAGAATCCGCTCACATTCGGCTTCGTTCTTCTCGAAACCATAAGAGGGAGAGTGAGCAGCCACAATAATGTCTCGGCCAATCCGCTGATTAATGTGCATTTGGGCCATTTGTGGTACGCCCTCTGCTCCTCCCAGCAAAAAAATCTTGATGTCTGGATTATCTCGATGGTGCTCACAAAACATGGGAAATAAATCAGAGCCAGAAATCTTGGCTCGAATAGGAGTCCCCAAAAATTTGGAAGCATACATCAAAATCTGACTGTCACACACTCGAAAATCAGCGACATCATAGGCTTCTACGAATTCTCGATCCTCTCGCAGCCGCATCAAATGGTCGACGTTGGGCGTGAATACGACGCCCTTGTTGAGATTATGCAAAAGCTCATCAACCGCAAAATTATCAATCCCGACGTCTAGAATCTGGATGCGTTTGGCGATACGTTTTGATAAAGAGTCCTTTTCATAGACCAGAAGCTGTCTGGCCTTCGATGTCAAAACAGCTTTCTGAAATGACTCGCGTAATGGAGATGCCTTTTTCTCATCCATGCTGATTAACTCATAGTTCTGAACGGAGGCTGATACAAAGAAGTACCCAAGGGTAATCTCAAGCAGACTGCTGTTTGTCTGCTATGGTCGGTGTCGGAAGGCTGAGAAGCTTAATTCAGACATTCCCGGACGACACTTATGTAAGAGTTTCCGATGGACTTTGGGAGTATCCCACAGTTGTAACTTCATCGGTTGTAACTTCATCGGTGTTTTTAGTACGGACATCTTGCTCACAAGCGGAATGCTCGCGCTACGAATACAAAACTGAAATGCACTCATAGTCCTCAAGACTGGAAACGTAAACAACAAGACCCTGACTAATTGACTTCTACATCAAATTGACATCGGAAGTCAGTAGATACTTCTAAAAATTGTTTAACTCTTTAAAGTCTTATGTTCGACTTGCGTGTATGTACTGAAAGCATGTTTAAACATCAAATTTGCTTCATCTCTGGATAGAACCGGAGCTACTTTTCTAAGTGTGAGGATCTCCTCTCTGTCTTTCAATAGCAGGCATTTGCTTAAGTATGCCCGGGCTTTCGCCCAACTTTTACAAAGGCAATTCATAATAAAATTCGCCTATGGTTAGTATTTTTAGAATCTTCTGAATGCACTACCTATGGCTCTGACATAAGCTTTTCCTTGGCGGAAGTGTTCTCTGTAGATGAATTTTTAGAACAAGTTACATTGGTGAGTTCTTCCTTGAACCATGCTGACCATTGTGCATTCAGCACTGGAGATTTCGGCCCTGCTGCTGGTGTCGTTTACAGCATTTTTGAAGCTAGTGAGTGACAAGAAATAAGGCTCTATTGAGTCAGGTCTGCTGGAGGCTGCTTGCTTTTGCTGAAAGCTCCTGAAATCAGGAATGGCAAGCTTTCTAAGCTCGCTTACCATACCAAAGACTGTAGAAGCCAAAGATGGCCTGAAACCTTTGTTCTCAGGTTATGTTGATATATCTCGCCAGACAACGAAATGCTGTAGTGCCTGACGAGCTAAGGCTGCCCCGGCGTTGGGGTTACATTAAATTATTTAGAATCAGTCCTGCTCAGCGCTGTTCAAAAAACTGCTTTAGCTGTTGGGCCATGTTGTCAATTAAAGACGTTGATGATTCCGATGATTTCATCTCAGCTTCAAGTTCTTTAACTCGTTCGGAGGGTAAGCCAAGCAGCGCGATGAGGCGCTTATAGGCATCCGCTTCTTCAGAATTGACCAAGTCTTCATCAGGCGTCCGCGCGCTGCTGCTAATGACTTCATAACCGAGGCGTAGCACAAATTCCCGCTCGGCCTGCGACTGCAATTGGGGCACCGATTCTTCTAGGGGAATGTTCTGCATTAGATAGTCGCGCAGTTCTTTTTGTAATTCTGATTGTTTTTCGGGGGTGCTTGCGAACAGACTGCTAAATCGTTTCAGCATTAACTCGACCTCTTCTTGGGCGAGGTTGCCGTCACTCCAGGCCATTGACGCTACAACGCGCATCAAAGTGAGTTGACGGGGAGAAATAGACGGTGGGGGTGGAACTTGGAGGTCCATCGCGAACTCCTTGAGATTTCAACGACCTACGCCCAATTGATGATAGCGATCGCTAATGGTCTAACCAATGATTGCCGAGAAACCGTTCATAATCCGCCTTAGCTGCTCTGAGCCCAATTGAGTCAAGAGCCGTTGGGATTATCGGCAGCGCGTAAGCGATCGCCATCATCAATCTAGGGTGAATTGCGTTCACCGTAACATGGCCTTCTTGGAGATTCGACAAGGCCGTAACCGATCGCTACAGATCCCTTTACAAATGTCTGTAATCACTTTTTATC
>JBCCNE010000563.1:0-3344 GCA_039026015.1 Cyanobacteria bacterium P01_C01_bin.70
CACTCTTTCTCAGTCCTCGAACGATTGAAAAGTATGTTACCAATCTGCTGCGCAAAACCGACACTAGCAACCGAGCTGAGTTAGTTAGATTCGCAATGGATCATCATTTGGTGGAATGATTAAGCGTTTATCAATTCCCTGCTAAGAAATCGGTTCATCTCTAGTGTCGCCTAGCCGGGATAATGGAAAGGCTATGCTGTCATCGAAAAATAAGCTAATGCCGTTTCCGGTGACAGATAGTGGTCAGCCGCTGAGCTACGGATTGTTGACGATCTCCCGATGCACCCAATATCCATGAATTACTACATTGCCCCCCGCTTCCTCGATAAGCTTGCCGTTCATATCACCAAAAACTATCTCAATCTCGATGGCGTTAAAGTGCCTCTCATTTTGGGGATTCACGGTCGCAAAGGCGAAGGTAAAACCTTTCAGTGTGAGCTGGTATACGAGCGTATGGGCATTGAGGTGGTACACATTTCTGGCGGTGAGTTGGAAAGTCCTGATGCGGGCGATCCGGCGCGATTAATTCGCTTGCGTTATCGCGAAGCTGCTGAACTGGTAAAGGTGCGCGGCGTGATGGCAGTGTTGATGATCAACGATTTAGATGCCGGGGCCGGACGGTTTGACGCCATGACCCAGTACACCGTCAATACGCAGCTGGTCAACAACACCTTGATGAACATTGCCGACAACCCAACCAATGTGCAACTGCCGGGAAGTTATGACGATCAGCCGATTCAGCGCGTCCCCGTCATTGTGACGGGCAATGACTTTGCCACCTTGTACGAGCCGCTGGTGCGCGATGGCCGGATGGAAAAGTTCTATTGGCAGCCTGACCGTAGCGATCGCATTGGCATTGTCGGCGGTATCTTTGAGCCAGATAATTTAGGCGCAAAGGCAATCGAGCAGTTAGTTGATACGTTTCCGCAGCAGGCAATCGATTTTTATGGCGCGCTACGAGCCCGCATTTATGATGAGCAGGTGCGTGACTTTATCCATTCAGTAGGCATTCAAGCTGTCTCTAGCCGGGTAGTGAATCCTGTAGAACCACTGCGATTTGGCAAGCCCCAGTTTTCCCTTAATCATCTACTGGAGGTCGGGCAGCAGATGGTCGAGGAGCAGCGGTATCTGCAAGAAATGCGGTTGGCCGATCAATACAATCGTGCCCTGCGGGAGCGAATCTCTCCAGGAGAGGCAATGCCAACGCCTGCCTCGGCGCCTGGTCAACTGCCAACCCAGCCGTTTTATCGCACTTATGATGCTGGCAATGAGTCCTCATCCTCTGATGGAAATGGCAAGGCAGCTTCCCCAGCGTCTACGCCCCCGATGTCGGCTGTTTCTTCATCGGCCTTGCCGGCTGATACAGTGCGCCATGTCGAATCCCTGCTGAATCAGGGATATCGCGTTGGTTTAGAACATGTTGATGCTCGCCGATTTCGCACTAATGCTTGGCAGAGCTGCTCAACCATCAAAACCCAAAATCCTGGCGAAGCTGTTACTGCTCTGGAGCAGTGTTTGGTCAACTTTCCAAACGAATATGTGCGTTTAATTGGCATTGACCCCAAAAACAAGCGGCGCGTACTTGAGCAAGTTATTCAGCGCCCCCAATAGGGAAATCGCCCTGAAAATCATCAGGCAAATGGCGCGTTTCCAAGGGCCCTGAGTTCTGTCGAAACCCCAATACATTCCAGCTCACATTCAGGGAATAGGTTTATTGTCTTACCCGATATCTCCCTGTATGGCTGGAAGTGGCGCGATCGCGTTACGAGAATTGATAAAAAAAGGTTCCGAGCGACGGACATTAGGTAAGGGGGCCGATGGTCTCCTGGCCGAATTGGGCGATGAATTTTGCGACAATCCAGCAAGCCGTCAAAAAAGGCGGTAGCCTATTGAAATAGATGAATTAAGACACGCCTTAGCGACAGTGGCAGCGTATCCGGCAAATAACAGCGTTGCCTAAATTTGTCTCCAAGGTTTGTTTAGCCCCTCTGGACGTGACGCGTGCCCAAGGTTGGGATTATTTATAACGATATGAAGCCAGCAGCTTGTGAAGCTGCTGTACTTTGGCAAGACAAATTGACTACCCGAGGCTGTGAGGTTCACATAGCCAATGGCCTAGGTGGGCTACTGGGCTACTCTAGTCCAGGTCGGCCAATTTGCCATACCCCCATTGACAGCCTCGTGCCCCCAAATTTTGATCAAGATATGGCTTTTGCCGTGGTTCTTGGGGGCGACGGCACAGTGCTGTCAGCTTTTCGGCAGGTAGCGCCCGCTGGGATTCCATTGCTGACGGTCAATACTGGGCATATGGGCTTTTTGACCGAGACCTATCTCAATCAGATGTCCAGAGCCATGGAGCAGGTGCTCGAAGGCCATTATCGTGTCGAAGAGCGGTCAATGATTGTGGTTAAGGTTTGCCATAGCGATCGGCTTGTATGGGAGGCGCTTTGCCTCAATGAGATGGTGCTGCATCGTGAGCCCTTAACTAGCATGTGCCATTTTGAGGTGTCAGTGGGCAACCATGCTCCAGTGGATATCGCAGCAGACGGCATCATCATTTCCACGCCTACTGGCTCAACCGCCTATTCTCTATCGGCAGGGGGACCCGTGATTACCCCTGGCGTTTCAGTAACGCAGTTGATTCCCATTTGTCCGCACTCGCTTGCCTCTCGAGGCATTGTGTTTCCCGATGCAGAGTTGGTAACGATTACAGCGGTCAATACAGATCCGCTGGTGATGGTGGTAGATGGCAATGCTGGTGCCTACGTTATGCCGGAAGATTGGGTGGTCACAGAACCGTCGCCCTATCCGGCCAAATTTATTCGTCTGGGGTCACCGGAATTTTTCAAAGTTTTGCGAGAAAAACTGGGTTGGGGCCTGCCTCATATTGCAAAGCCAACATCGGTAGAGCTGCCGTAAAAGACTTTGGAATGCACGGTTTAGAGGGCAGAGTTCAGAGTGGGGAATTCAGAAATGAAGATTAGTTCTTAGTTCTTAGTCTTTAGTTTTTCACGATTGTAGACACGATGCATCGCTGTACTAATCGCATTCTGACCTTCTAATTCGCTCACTCCGTCTACTCCATTACTCCGTTATTTATCCCACCTACTTCGCTGACTCTCATACCTCTCCATCCTCACATCTGATCACCCGATCGCCCACCAATATTGGGATCGGTGATATTAGGACTATGGTAAATTGGTGCCGAAGGGTTTGAGCCACTGTTTTGAAAACGCCCATTCCAGGACGATCGCGCTGCCGCCAAACAGCAATAGGCTTTCACCGCAGGCGATAAAAAATGGCCAGAAATGTTGGGCAATGGCGCTGCCAACATCGACTTGGGC
>JBCCNE010000564.1:0-3341 GCA_039026015.1 Cyanobacteria bacterium P01_C01_bin.70
AGTTGAGGAGACGATAGACTAAGTCTTGGGCGGGGGTTGCAACCATCATTTGAACCGTTGGTACACCACGCCTGTTTTCTCAGATAATCGGATAGTTTTGAACTACTGTCTCACTTGAGACTGGTGCAAGATCTGAGGTAATCAGAATTGTTTTGGACATGGTTTAGTATTCTCAGTTAATGAAGTCTGGCAAGATCTCATCGGCCAGACGTGTCAGTGTGGTTTCAATATCCGCCTGGTTAAATCGCAGATTCAGGGCCACATGGTTCATGCCGATTTGTTCCAGCGATTTCAGATAGGTCCGCAGATGGTTTACCCCCAATCGGAAGCCTAGATGGATGGGCTGCGGTGGGGTGTCAGGAGCGTCAGTCAAATCCACATAGAGCGGCTGCATGATCGGTTTGATAGCATTGCCTACCGCTTCAACCCGTGCCTGCCAATCGCGAATAATTTGGGCTTGCAGGGTGATATTGCGAGGATAGGTCATCCAGCCGTCCCCGTTCCGCGCAATCCATTCAGGATCTTGCTGGCTGCCTCCCGTAATCAGCAGCGGCAGCCTGCCCGATGTCGGCTTGGGCAGCATATCGATGCCACCGTTAGCGCGACCAAATCCATTTTCAAACGCTGGCGACGCCTCACCCATCTGTCTGATGTATTCAAAACTCTCCCGAAATGCAGCCCCGCGATTCTGAAAGGGAAGATTCAGTGCCGGATACTCTTCGGGTCGATCCCCCGAAGCGACCCCCAGCAGTAGTCGACCGTCTGAAAGCACATCGGCGGTAGCGGCGGCTTTGGCCACATGGGCTGGATGCCGCAGCGGCAAAATAATACTGGCAACACCCAAGGCAATGCGCTGGGTGCGACCTGCTAAAAGGCCCAAATAAACGAAGGGATCGTAGGTCTGGCCAGCATCCCCAAATGAGGGCACGTTAAAGGGCACATCCCGCAGCCAAACGGCAGAAAAGCCGAGTTCTTCAGCCAGCTGAACCCGTTCAAGGTGGCTTTCCATGGTGGGTACCGGCCCTTGTGCATAGGTCTCAATCGGGACCACCAGGCCGAGGCTTAACCGATGCGGACGGAACACAGAATTGTATCCCCGATTAATGGGCTGAAACCTTAGATCTTCTATCTGCTTGAGCATATTGAATTCTGTCTCCTAGCGAGTGCAAGGTGCTATGCGCGCCTGGATCAGAGCACTGATTACTTAACGTCCTGAACCCCAACGACCATTTCTTCCCAACTGCGTTGGTTGTTCATATCGAATTGGGCAGCGTTATCATCAGCCCATTTAAAGCGCGTCAGCGCCGGGGTTTGACTCGTTGCCTGATAAAGCCAATAGGCCTCTTCCTGCAGTGCTGCCTCAATGGGCTTATCGATTGAGGCGTAAACGGTTTGTTTGCAGGCATTGATCGACTCAGCAGGCCAGAGAGCGATACGATTGGCCAACGCTTCAACATATGGACCAATTTCAGCGGGGTCGAGTGCCTTGTTGATGGTGCCATAAGCCTCAGCCTGGTCAGCATCATAGTCTCTGGCGCTGAGGACAATTTCTAGTGCCCGCCCCAGACCCACTTGACGCGCCATGCGCGATGCCCCCCCGCCACAGGGCAGGATACCCATAGCGACTTCCATTTGCATGAATTTTGCCTGGCCACGGGCAGCAAAGCGCATATCGCAGGCGAGGGCAAATTCGTGACCGCCGCCGCGAGCAAAGCCCTCGATTTTGGCGATGGTCGCCTGGGGTAGCTTACTGATGCGCTCCAGGACGATCTGCAAATCGAGCAGTTTGACCTCGTCCCGGGAGACGGCGATCGCGGACATGTCTTTGAGAAAATTCGTGTCGGCATGGGCCACAAAGATTTCGGGATTGGCGGATTGAAACACCACGACCTTCATGCTGCGATCCGTTTCGAGCTTTTGGGCCAACATGTTTAAGTCGGCAAGCATCGGCAAGCCCTGAATATTGACCGGTGGATAGTCGAAGGTGACCCAAGCAACTGCGTTCTCGACTTTAACCTTAAAAGTGGTGAAGTTGTCATAGCTCATTAGACGTCTCCTATCTTTCTAGTCATGGATATCAATTCGAAGCGGAAAATTTGGGTAGCGGAAGCATTCCGGAGCCAGGAGCTGTGAGTCAAGAGCCTAGTGGCTTCCGGCTCCTGACTCTCTACTCAGTTGGAGTTTCCCGACCGAAACGGCTCCCCCCTGAGTCATCAAGCGATGTGTGTCATCTCATGGACCCAAAATTTTTCAACGGCATCTTTAGTGGCTTCCATATAGGCCGCCATGTGGGGCGCGTTCATGTGAATCTGCCAGAGTTCACGGGACTCCCAGTTTTCGTAGAACACGAAGTAAGCCAGATTTTCGTTGTCCTGATGTAGGTCGTATTGCATGCAACCGGCTTCCGCACGCGTGATCGGGATGAGCTTTTCTAGCTCAGCTTTGACCTGATCAATCTTGCCGGGTTTGGCCAGGATGTTACCGGTGATGGTGAGTTTAGGCATTTTTCGCCTCCTATAGTTTGATGGGCCCATCAATGGGCCACGAATTGTGCAATATCCTCGATTGTTCGGCGCGATCGCCCTAGGGGCTGTCATTATTTAACGCTCGACTCCTGATGCTGAAAGCAGTTCAGCCCCTAGCGGGTTTTGCAGAGCAGGCGCGGTAATGCCCTTGCCGCAAGCATTCTGGATTTAATTGATGACGCGCCTTAGCAAAAACCGTCCAAAACAGTCTTGCCAATGGCGGTGCCGCTTTCCTGGAGGGCGTGGGCGGCTCGCAGATTTTCGACGCTCAAGGCCCCACCATGGTGGTTGACCGTCGGCATCAGCGTGCCGTCATCCAAAAGATCGGCGACGCGGTTTAATAGCGCGTGCTGCACATCCATGTCTGCTGTCTGGAACAGGGAGCGGGCAAACATGAACTCCCAACTTAGAGACAGTGCCTTGGTTTTGAGGCGCACCACGTCAAGAGACTGAGGGTCGTCGATCAGAGTGACATGGCCACGCGGTTTGATTAGCTGGATGATGGACTCGAAATGCCTGTCTGTGTGCGTCAGTGAGGCCACATATCGTGGCGAAATATCCAGCGCCTTCATCTCTTCGTCGAGCGGATTGCGGTGGTTAACAACATAATCAGCCCCCATCTTTCCGACCCAAGCGCGCGTATCATCACGCGACGCCGTTGCGATAACTGTCAGACCTGTGAGCTGCTTCGCCAGCTGAATTAGAATCGACCCCACGCCGCCAGCGCCACCAATCACCAGCAGTGCTTCGCCGACCCCTTTGCCCTCTTTGAGCCCAAAGCTATCGAACAGGATTTCCCACGCCGTAATCGTTGTC
>JBCCNE010000565.1:0-3315 GCA_039026015.1 Cyanobacteria bacterium P01_C01_bin.70
CGGCGGCTGTCTCTTGGGTGGCGGCGGCGGCTTGCGCCTCGGCCAACTCGACGAGGAATTGGAGGGCTTTGGACATGTAGATGGCGCACTCTTTGGGCGATCGCCCGTAAAAGGCTGACCAGGCCGCTTCTTTTTGTGCATCATAGTCGCCCGCGCGATCGCTGCGATCTTCAACCCAGGCAAGCCGCACAGCATGCCCAATCAGCACGTCTAGAGCAATGTAGTCGTCAAACTGTAGATCCGGATTGCCCTTAAAAATGGCCGCAAGTTCTCGCAGGGCTTCAACCGTAAGATGTCGATACTCCGGCGCGTGGATTTTGGTCAGCAGATGGTCAATGCGGCGGGCAAAATTGGCCTCACCAGGAGTCATCTCCGAAATGACGGATTCACTATCGATGCGGTTGCGGCGATCGAGTTTGTCGCCGATGATGACGCCGCGACAGTGGTGTAGCAGGTCTCGCACTTTGAGGTAAAACTCCTCCGGGAGGCGGGTCAACTCCCCATCGATTTGCCGCTTGCGCCACCAGTCATCAACCGACAGTTCGACCATTTCAATCTGTTCGGGGACGAGGCTCCAGGTAACAGGAGACGCCGTTTTGATGTGCAGCGATTCTTGCTGAAAGAGGTTGCGGTTGATGCCGCTGTAGCCTGCTAGCACCTGCCGCAGCCGCATTTTGATTTCATATGGCTGGAGTGCTGTCAAATAGTCGTAGGCTTCGTCTCGGGGAACCTGCTGCTCTCGAGCCATTTCACTAGTGAGCAACAGAATCAGGTAGCCTACCCGCAGCGTCAGCAAGCCGTCAAACAACTCGGGTTCAGCTTGGATTAAAACACTTAGATAGACGATGATTTCTTGAGTCAGGGCGCGATCGCGATCGTCGTCTCCACAAAACGCGATGATCTTGTCCATAATTTCCGAGTGGGGCATCGGATCGCGAATGAGTGACCCATCGGTATACGCTTTCCCTACGGTGATGTGCTTTTGCCGCACCAGCAGCTCGGTCACTGCGTCCGACAAATTGACGTCTATTTTATGTAGCAGGCCAGCGGTTCGGCGTACCAGCAGCCAGTGCTCTTGGCGGCCAGCTTTCACATACATCTCTTCCAGCAGGTCGGCTACGGTAATGCGGCGGTCTTGCCCGATGCCTGTGTCATAATCCAGTGACTCCAGCGATTGCAGCCGGGCCAGCAGCTCGACTTGCTCATAGAGATTCGCCGACTGCTTGAGGTTGGCGATTAAATGCTCTACGTCAGTTTCGCGCTCAATGCGGAAGAGGTGCCATACGTCTAATGGCGCGGTCTCTTCGGGCACCATCGGCAGATAGGCCGAGCGCCGCTGCATGTAGCGCAACCCCTGCTGGCGGAAGGCGTGAACGCCGATATCGTCAATCCGCTCTGTGCCAGTGGTCAACAACAACTGAGCCAGTGGCCCTATCAAGACTGGCACGCCTCCACAGTTCTCAGTTTTGAACTCTTGGATTAACTGCAGCAGCGGCGACTCATGGATGGGCCGGTGCCCTAACTCAAACATTTCGTGGGTCAGCAGCAGCGTCACTAGGGGCCGACCGACAGCATTCCAATGGTAATGAATGTAGGCTAATTCGCTGCGAATCTGGGCGACGAGGAAATGATAGTCCAGCGTGATGTAAAACTTTTGGGGATCTAAAAAAGAGGGCAAAAATACCACCGTTTCTCCCCGAATCCAAAAGGCTTGGGCGGTGGTTAGCCCCCGCAAGCGCCGCACGGGGCGGCCACTGAGTCCCAACTTATCGTTCAGGCCGATGCGAGCATACACGGCAGAGAGTTCGCCCGAGGGACAAATTTTCACCGGTTCAACCTGTCCCGGCACTTGGGTGGCAATACCGTAGTCTGCTAGCTCTTGCTGCAGCGTCTCATTCTCCGCAATCAGCGCAATTTGCACAGTCGATTGGCGCTGGCGACCAACCCGAAGGTGGCGACCCAGGGGATCAATGTCTCCTGGGGTCAGCAAGCCGTCTTCTAGCAGTTGTCCCAGCATAAAGAGGCTTTGTGCCCAGACCAGGGGAACGTTTTCATTGGGCTGGCGAACTTGACTGCCGGGCTGTGCTCGTTCGGCGGCGATCGCCTCCTCGGGCACGTAATATAGCTCGGGTAGGAGAGGAAAACCATGCTGCTGCAAGGCGATCGCCTCTAGCCGCTGCCGATAAAACCGTGTAGCTTTAGCATCATCGCGAAACAGGCCGTTCAGATACAGATAGGTAAAAAACAGCGGCCACTCACATTCAATATGTTCAAACTGCTGTAGCTCTTCGGGCTCATAGTGCAGTCGGGTCGTGTCTTCGATAACGGTTTGGTGGCCGTCGCGCAAAAATCGCTTACAGCCATAGCGACCCTGCAATTTGTCGATGATTTTTTGCTGCGTACGTAGAACCAGGTCGGCATCCTCGATCGCAAACGCCGGATAGCCGATGATGCTCAGAACGGCTGCGTCAATTTCTTTGGAACCCGATTCCCGAGGCAGCAGCGATTCTAGAATCAGCCGCGCTCGCGAAATTTCATCTGGCAGCACATGAATGACTGAGGCCTGTCCTCCTTGAATACCAAACAGATTGAGCCCGTTCATAGCCTCTAGAGCAGCTTTAGCCATGCCAACAGAGCTGGCATTGAGTTCGGGCTTGCCGTGGTTGAGCTTATTGCCCCTTTCCCAAATGCCATAGTCAGGCGTGCGATAGGCTCGCCCGATGTAATAAACCAAATTTTGAACAAAATCTACTTCGTCCAGCGTAAAAATAATCTGCAGTCCAGAGGCCGTCATCTGGGCCAGCATCAATAAAAAGACAGAGGTGGCATCGATTTGCAAATGTCCCCACTCGTCATCGCCAACCACCGTGCTGCCCGTTGCGGTATCGTACTTGGCGTGCAGCGCCTCCAGCGGCTCTTGAGAATCTTTGAACTGTTCGACCTTTGCTGCCTGCTGCATCATCGCAAATAGCAGACCCCGCATCAGCTTGATGACGCTTTGCTGAAGTTCATAGGTGCGCCCTTGATTTTCATCAACCTTGCGATAGGCCAGCGCCAAGCCCCAAACGGCCAAAATGCTGTAAACGTTATCGCGGACCCAGGCATCGGTATAGTCGCCGTGACTGGTAATCGCTGTACTGGCAGGCAGCAGACCACTCACTGGATGCTGACGCCCTAAGATCAGCGCCTTGACTTGGCAATAATAGTCGCTAAGTCGATCAATCAAGGCGGTGGAAGATGACGTCGCTAGAACCATATACGCTCCGTCTGGTTAATACTTAAAAAATCGTGAAACCAGCCTACTCGATGTTGTTA
>JBCCNE010000566.1:0-3296 GCA_039026015.1 Cyanobacteria bacterium P01_C01_bin.70
CGACTCTATTTAACTCAGGCAGGTCAACAACTCCTCGAAACCTGTCAGCGAGTGTTTGAAGGATTAGATCAGTTTGAGATGGCGATCGCCGATATCAAGGGCATGAAGCAAGGGCAGCTCAGAATTGCTGTTATCACCACGGCTAAATACTTTGTGCCACGGCTGTTAGGTCCATTTTGCCAGCGCTTTCCCGGCATCGACATTTCGCTTAAGGTAACCAATCACCAGCATATTCAAGAGCGCATGGCGAACAATGAAGATGACCTTTACATCATCAGTCAAGCGCCGGAGCAGCCCGATCTTAAGATTCATCCTTTTCTAGAAAATCCGCTGGTAGTCATTGCGCCCAAAAATCATCCTCTGGTGGGTAAAAAGAATATTCCCATTCGAGCGCTAAACGGGGAGCAATTCATTATGCGAGAACCCGGCTCCGGGACGCGACAGGCGGTGCAAACCCTGTTTGAGGAGAACGAGGTCGAGGTTAAAGTTCGATTAGAGCTAGGGAGCAACGAAGCTATCAAGCAAGCAATTGCGGGTGGTCTAGGCATCTCTGTGCTGTCAGTCCACACCATTATTTCTGAAGGGACGGCTGGAGAGTTCGCCATTCTGGATGTGGAAAGATTCCCGATTGAGCGCCACTGGTATGTGGCCAATCTGGCTGGCAAACAGCTCTCGGTGGTAGCTGATACTTTCCTCAAATATTTGCTGGAAGAAAGCCATGACATGGCGCAAAAGCTCTTACCTAATATTAAATTAGCGGCGTCTAATCCGGCGGCAGACGAAGATCAGGAGCTAGCCTTGTCTGGCAAGTAATTAGCTAGCCTCGCTGATTCAAAAAGTCATTGCGCAAGCAAATGATTTCGGCTTTAGCTCAACGCGAGTCTGGAATCGCGATCGCTCTTTAATCAGCTAGCTTTAAGAGCGTTGACAACCGTACCCCAAGCATCGATTTTTAATTGCTTAGGCATTTACACCACGCAGACAAGAGAGCATGTGCCAGCTTTGTCTCTATAGTGCAGGCGTCGCGCTCGCAGACAAAATGCCTGCACTATAGGCATCAGTAGATTTCTAAACTGGAAATGCCCTCAGCCAACAGCAAGGGAAGATGACTCGTCACTTCCCTTGTTGAGCTGTCCTAATCCTCATAAATGCGGGCTTCGGGCGCATCAGGATTTTCTTCTACATATTTATCAAAGTTACTCTTTTCGGGCTTCTGATGTTGGTGTGACACCTCGGCCTGCATCTCTTCCACAACATCCCAAGCAGCAGCACACTCGGCAGAACTCTCTCCCTTTTCTGCACAGATTGAACGGGCGTAGGAGCGAGCTTTTTCCAGCTCTTCATGGAACGCTTTGCTATCAACACTCATAGGATTTCTCCTCACATAAGATTCCAAACAAACAATTCAAGCTGATCATTCCACCGGTGTTCACATCCAATTGTGGACTCCATAAAAGCCATTTGAGATGGCAGCCGCGACGGCTTTCTTTCACTCTAGCGACTAGCTGCAATGCAGTTTAGAGAAAATGCCTTTAGCTTTATCCTGTCACAACATGATTGCAACCAGAGCCCATTCTCTGATTTCCCAAAACAGCCGCGATCGCTGAACCCATCAAGCATGTTTCCCAACTCCTCAGACTGAGAGCTAATTTACAAAAACCCTTAAACAGTCCTTAGATCAATGTTTTACAAGCATTAAAGCGGGCCGCAGCTAGAGCCACAAAACGTGTGAAAGCTTTGACATCACTGACGTTTACAGAGTTGATAACCCCCCTCTGAAGCTAGCTAGGGCTTGACCACTTTTACTTTGCGAGCCAGACCCAGCAACTGCAGCAGACGAATGTGCATCCAGGTCACATCAAATTCCCACCACCGCAGGCCGTGGCGAGCTGAATGCTGGAAGGCGTGGTGGTTATTGTGCCAGCCTTCACCGTAAGTGACTAGAGCCACCCACCAGCAGTTGGTCGACAAATCTTTAGTTTCATAGGTTCGATAGCCAAACTTGTGGGTAGCACTGTTGACGAACCAGGTGCAGTGATACACCACCACCAGGCGCACAAAGATGCCCCAAATTACGAACGGCCAGCCACCTAACAGATAGAGCACTATGGCTAAAGGAATTTGCGTTGCCAAAAAGTATTTTTCGAAAAAGCGATAAACCGGATCTTTAGCAATATCCAGGGTAAAGCGCTCAATCTCAGCCTGAGCCGGTACTTCGTGCAGCAGCCAGCCCATATGACTCCACCAGAAACCTTTGCCTGCGTCATGATGATCGGTGGGTTGGTCAGAATGACGATGATGATGGCGATGAAGACCAATCCAGATAATGGGGCCGTGCTGACAGGCCATGCTGCCGCAGACGACAAAGAAATACTCTAACCACTTGGGAACTTCAAAACTTCTATGAGCAATTAACCGGTGCCATCCTAAAGTGATGCCGAGGCAGCCGGTCAGCCAGTGGAGAAAGAGAGCCGCGCCGACTGCGCCCCAGGTTGTGTTGCCGGGAATAAAGGCTAATAAAGCGAGGACGTGGATGGCCACCATAAAAGCCGTTGTGGCCCAATTAATATTAGGTTTTTCTAAGCTTTGTGCAACTGTCATTCGAAAATATCTCAGCTTGTGGACAGGAAGATACAAATTTGCGGAAGAATATACTCTACACAGTCGAGCGCCGCTTCCCGATGAACTCTCCAGACGATTTTTTAGCTGCTAAAGGCACCCTTTGCCAAACCTTTTGGGAGATTGACTTGCAGGTTAAGGCCAACCTGAGTAAGGTGCTGACTGCCATGCGCAAGCATAAAGTCGGCAGTCACCATTTTGCGAGTGTGTCTGGATACGGTCATAACGATTTAGGCCGTGACACACTTGATCGCGTCTTCGCGGATGTCATGCAGGCAGAAGCCGCTGCGGTGAGAGTACAGTTCGTTTCTGGAACACATGCAATTGCCTGTGCCCTATTTGGCGCTTTACGCCCCGGCGACGAACTCCTCTCAGTGACAGGGTCACCTTACGACACTTTAGAAGAAGTAATTGGACTTCGCAGCAATCACCAAGGTTCCCTCAAGGAATTTGGCATCACCTATCGGGAATTATCGCTTAATATGGTTGATTCTGTTGATTGGAATCAGCTACAGCAGTCCATAATTCCGGCTACTCGCATGGTCTTCATTCAGCGATCGTGCGGCTACAGCTGGCGTCGCAGCCTTACCATCGCAGAAATTGAGCGCATCGTTGCAATTGTTAAATCACAAAACCCTAAAACGATTTGTTTTGTTGATAATTGCTATGGCGAATTC
>JBCCNE010000567.1:0-3286 GCA_039026015.1 Cyanobacteria bacterium P01_C01_bin.70
ACCATTTCATCTGAAGAAATTGAAGAAAGTTGCGATTGCCTAACGTTTGCCGTGGGTCTTGAGCTGAAAGATAGTCGGTGAGCTATCCGTCAGCGATAATATGAAGCTTGGGTTGTGGATGTTTACGCCTAGACCCAGACAAATGATTTTGCTGATCCGTTCGCGTTGCTGCTACCAAGACTTGAGGTAACCATGACTGAGCCGGTGCAAATTTTGATGTGCGCCCCGCATTATTACGACGTTGACTATGTGATTAACCCGTGGATGGAGGGCAATATTCACCGATCCTCTCGCGATCGCGCCCAAGACCAGTGGAACCGGCTGCATCAAGTGCTCAAAGACCAGGCTAAGGTTGATCTGGTCGACTCTCAACCCGGCTGGCCCGACATGGTGTTCACTGCCAATGCTGGCTTGGTGCTCGGCGACACCGTGGTCCTCAGCCGCTTTTTCCATCCCGAGCGGCAGGGCGAAGAACCGCATTTTGAAAGCTGGTTTGCCGACCATGGCTACACGGTCAAAATCTTGCCCAAAAGCCTCCCCTTCGAGGGGGCTGGCGACGCCCTGCTTGATCGCGCGGGGGAGTGGCTGTGGGCGGGCTATGGCTTTCGCACGGAGCTTGATGCTCATCCCCTGATTGCCGAATGGCTGGATGTCGAAGTCCTGTCGCTGCGTCTGAGCGATCGCCGCTTCTATCACCTCGATACGTGTCTCTGTCCCCTGACTGACGGCTATTTGCTCTATTATCCGCCGGCTTTTGATACCTATTCCAACCACCTGATTGAGCGACGCGTGCCGGCCGAGAAGCGACTCCCGGTTGATGAGCCAGATGCCGTCAACTTTGCCTGCAATGCCGTTAATGTAGGACATACTGTCATTCTCAACCAGGCCAGCGATCGCCTGCAGCAGACCCTAGCCGCTAAAGGCTTTACCGTTGTCGAAACCCCGCTCACTGAATTTCTTAAGGCAGGTGGTGCGGCCAAATGCTTAACTCTGCGCCTGACCGAACCCCGCCGCGTGTCGCCCCCGGCCTCTTCAGTGCAAAGCCGCGTCATTCATCTCGAAGGGCACTTGCTTGACACCGGCTTGGTGAATCAAGCGCTCGATATCATCGTGTCGAGCGGCGGCAGTTTTCAAGTGCTGAGTTTTTCTCTAGGGGAGCAGCGTCAAGACAGCTCGACCGCTGAGGTCAAGGTATCGGCCCCCGATGCCGCCGTCATTGAAGACATTCTCGGGCAGCTCGTGGATCTGGGCGCTGTTATCAAAACGGGTCAAATCGCTGATGCGCGCCTAGAAGCAGTGCAACAGCAGGGCGTTGCCCCCGATGATTTTTACGTGACGGCCATTTATCCCACCGAAGTTTCTGTCAGCGGCCAGTGGATTTCTGTGCAGGGGCAGCGTATGGATGGCGCGATCGCCGTCACCCAGACGCCAAACGGGCCAGTGGCCCGCTGCAAACTGCTGCGCGACCTGCAGCTCGGTGAATCCGTCGTCGTTGGCAGCGAGGGCATTCGCACCAAGCGCACGACCACCACCCTGAAGAAGACGTCCACCGAAGAGTTCAGCTTCATGGGAGCAGGCGTCTCTAGTGAACGGCGGGTCGAACTGGTGGTCGAACAAATCGCTTGGGATTTGCGCCGCATTCGCGATCAGGGCGGCAAGGTGGTTGTCACCGCTGGGCCGGTCGTTATTCACACCGGCGGCAGCGAGCACCTGCGGAGCTTAATTCGCGGCGGCTATGTGCACGCACTGTTGGGCGGCAACGCGATCGCTGTCCACGACATTGAGCAGGCGCTGATGGGCACCTCCCTCGGCATGGATATGAAGCGCGGCATTTCCGTGCACGGCGGCCACCGTCATCACCTCAAGGCAATCAACACGATTCGCCGCTGTGGCAGCATCGCTAATGCGGTTGAACAGGAGGTTTTGCAGAGCGGCGTGATGTACGAATGCGTCAAAAACAACGTGCCCTTTGCCCTGGCGGGCTCTATTCGCGACGATGGCCCCCTGCCCGACACTCAGATGGATCTGCTCCAGGCCCAGGCTGACTATGCCCGCCTGATCGAAGGGGCCGACCTGATTTTGATGCTCTCGACCATGCTGCATTCCATTGGTGTCGGCAATATGACCCCTGCCGGCGTCAAAATGGTCTGTGTGGATATTAATCCCGCGGTTGTGACCAAATTGAGCGATCGCGGCTCTCTCGAATCCGTCGGCGTTGTTACTGACGTTGGCCTGTTCCTCAGTCTGCTCGTCAATCAGCTCAACAAACTCACCGATAAATACGCTCGGGTTTAGTCAGAGCTTCCTCTAATGGTCAACCTGAGAACGGCGGCCGTGATGATTACAGCCGCCACCAGGAGCTTGAGCCCGACCAGCATTAAATCATGCGCAGAAATTACGCAAGGTCGGCTATGCTAGCGACCTCTTCGCCCAAGCTGAACGCCAGTTCAGTAATAGCGCCGCTGCCAGGAAAGGCCACCTCCAGGTAAGACACCGCTTCAACCCCTAAGGAGACCTGCTGTAGGCTGTTGTCGCCTGCAGCGTCGATCGCAATCTCAGTGATGACGCTGTCGTCTTCACCATAGAAAGTAATCAGACCGTCGGCTTCTTCAATGTCCAGCAGACCAATGCTATCAACGTTGGCGAGGCCGTCGAACTGAGCGCGCACCGTGCCGCCGCCAGCGTTGTCATCAGCATCAGCGGAATCACCATCTTCAGAGAGGATCAGAACTTGGCCCTGGTCTGCGGTGGCCAAGTCAAAGTCATCCCCGGTGACGTTTTCGGTATCAAACAGCATGAGCCCAAACTGTTGAGCGGTCGAGAAAGTGACGCCCTCAAACTGGTCGGTGACAATCGTGCCCGCCTCGAAGCCTTCAAAGTCGATAGTGACGGCTGCTGAGGTGCTGACCGCAGCCGCTTCGTAAATTGCCAAGGTGCTGCTCTCTTCGTTGGCCACCACCAACAGGTTTTGGCCGTTGGGGCTGTCATCCGATGAGATAAAGGACAAGCCTTCAGGGGCAATATCGGCATCGTCGCGCACGTACTGCACAAACTCAGCAGCGGACGGGTCGGTGATGTCGTAAATTAGGACGCCACCGCCAGCCCGCTCCAGCCCCACGAAGGCGTAGGTGCGATCGCCAATTTGGCCGACGGTTAGGGCTTCAGGCTCGGCTCCTTTGTCGTCGGAGCGATCGTCGAACTCTTCAGGACTGCCGTCGTTGGCGTTGAAAAATTCCGGCGTCAGCGTCGCGGTGATTTTGGCGATGTCGTCACCGCTATCGAAGAC
>JBCCNE010000568.1:0-3284 GCA_039026015.1 Cyanobacteria bacterium P01_C01_bin.70
AGCTCATCTTACGATGTGTGCAAGGGTCTAAAAACGGGTTGTACGTTTGTCAATCATGTCGGCCAGCAGGGCGAAGATAGTGATCTGAATTGCTGTGACAAACATCAGCAGCGTTGTATCGGTGATGTCTTGCAAAATGAAGATATCGATCCCTAATGAGACCCCAAAAGCGCCAAAGAAAAAGCCCGCGATCGGCAAAAAAATGCGTAATGGGGCGAAATAGACGCCAGTACGCAAAATCAGCTGCACAAACCGCAGCGTATCGCGAATTGGCTTGATTTTGCTGTGCCCCTTGCGGTGAAAGTAATCAATGGGGTGGTAGCACACTACGTAGTTGTTGGTCAGCATCGCCAGAGTAATTGTCGTCGTAAAGCTAAACGTATCGGGCAAAATGCCGAGAAATTTTTTGACGACGCTAGTGCGAAAAACTCGCATGCCGCTGTTGATGTCAGGGATTGGCTGCTGAGCAATCCACTGAGCAAACGCCACCAAGAAATATTTGGGAATGCTGCGTAATTTGGAATAAGTTACGTTGGCTCCAGTGCGTGCCCCGACGACCATGTCAGCTTCTTGAGCTAAAGCAATTAATTCTAAAAGTCGGTCATTAGGATAAGTGCCGTCAGCATCGGTAATCGCCACCAGAGGATATTTGGCGTGAGCAATCCCGGTTTTCAGAGCTGCTCCGTAGCCGCGATTGCGGCGATGCTGCAAGAGTTGAATATCGGTGCGGGTGGATAGAATCTCGACGGTGCGATCGCGCGATCCATCATCAACCACCACAATCTCATAGGGATACCCCATCTGGGCTAAGACCTTTTGCAGCTCGTTAAGGGTTTGCGCCACCCCATCCTCCTCGTTAAAGACGGGCACCACCACTGACACCGCATCTAGCTTAGGTACTCTCGCAGACCTCTCAGCCCGGCCAATTTCAGACTCTCCCATACCGGTTTCTCGATTGCCATTTGCCTCTCAACGTAATCGCCGACAGGCGTTGGCATCATACAATATCTAACCAGTCGTCGTTGACTGGACGCAGAGCCAAATAATTATTTTCAAAGCCCTCTACAGCTTGTGGCTTCAGCCTTGATTGCTGTGGTAAATGTCTCTTTTCTGATACTGAAATGTGCTTAATTGCCTATCTAGTCGCCCGCTGTTAGCGTCTGAAGGACTGACTCAACGGGTTGGTAGCCGATTCAACTCACTTGATTCAGTTGCTGGGCGCTTTGGCCAGCGCCATGGGGATTTCCAGAAATGTATGTAGAGTCGTAGGCTGGCGGCGAGACACGAAGCCCAAACATTGCCAACATTTCTATCTCGCTGAGTTTTGCTAGCACTGCACTCAACCTAAGAAAATTTTCTGGGTATTTTCTCTCTCACAGACCACTTAACAAAAGCATCATTGTGCCTAACGATAGCGTTTTTTTGGATGCTGAAATGGAAATTAAATGTTCCGAGTAGAGATCGCTCTGGGGGTGAGTCCTTTAGAACTAGGCCCTGCTCCCTCATCACGCGATGTGCAACTTAAAAAGTAGCGCGTCATTGGACAATCATATCGGCGAAATTTAGAGTAGGTCTGCCATTGAGCCGATTGAGATAGACCATGAGGGTATGAGCTAAAACCTTTCTGGTCAATCGACTGGTCAAATGCCAAAGGTCTCTTGCCAGCACCGTTCATCACTAATTGGGGCAGGGAGCGGCAACCTGGGAGATTGGCAATCACTGCGGCCAAAAATGGTTTATCGCTCTTCAATGGCTCTAGGCAGAGGAAAACTTTTGAAGGACAGAATGAGGCACGCCTCGAAACTGATTCATGAGCCGAATCAGTCGGTGAAACCCTCGTGTCATCTGCGGAATCGGGAACACTTTCAACCAGGGTTTCAACAAATTAAAACTGACCCAGGGCAACAGAATGAGGCGTAGGTTATTGAGCCACTGCTTCCATCCGTTGCCGGTCTCCCAACTGGCATGTTGCGGCAAAGACGACACCACCATCGAGTCACTCAGTGCGGGAGGAATCGCGCCTTCAGGACGCATGGGTGGTGTGTTTAAGGTGACCATCAAATAGGCACTCATGACGATCTCCCACCACTTTTCAATGGGGGCATAATCCGTGACGCGAAAGTCAGCCCATCCCAGTTCATTCTTACTCTGCTTGAAGCCATACTCGACCCAGTTCCTCAAGCCATAAAGGTCGCCGACTTGTTGGTAAGAAATGTCGTTGACCCAAGTCATCCCCATCCAGGTTGAGGCTGACGGTAGGGTAGTAGTGTCAGTGGTGAGTTGCCAGTAGCGCTGGGGTCGGCGTTTGCCATAAACAATCTCACGGATGAAGCGGGTTTCGCTTTGACCATCACTGAAAGTGCGCGTGTACGCGCGCCAGCGATTGGTCCGAACTCGCTGTTCTTTCGGCAAGAGCACGGCATGGTTAGAGCGAATGGCCAGGACATAGGGCAGCTCTAATTGATGCAGTGTCCGGACAAAACTACTGCCGCTTTCGCCATAGGCACTATCGGCCAGCACGAGCTCAAAGGTGAAGCCAACGTCACACAACTCCCGAACCATTGTCGCGGCAATCTCAGGCTTCGTGCGATGGGTTTCTCCGACTTTCAATCGTGCTTTCGGTTTGTAAACCGTAAAGGTGAGGGGAAAGGTGACATTGTCAATGACCCCATAAGCATCGACCGAGACAATCCCGTTCTCGATTTTGCCCAAGTTGCCAATGTATTGGCGTTTGACATAGTCCGTTGCTTGCCCCTTTTTTCGGTCGCCGGTTTCATCAATCACCAGCACGAGTCGGCGATCACCCAACACCGCCCGAATCAGCTCTAGGCGTCGTTCTCTGAGAACGCTGGCTTGCCAGGGCGATTTCACCAAAAACTGTTGCAAGGATTGTGCGTTGGGTAATCCGGTCACCTTCGCAATGGCCGGTAGTGATTTGCGTTTGCTCTCGGAAATCATCCCCAAATGCAAATGCTTAAACGCCTCGAACGCTCTTACCTCAACAAACAAGTCTTGGTAACTGGCGCAATATTCATCCACGAATCCGACGGTCGGCTGGGCTGTACGGGGCGCTGTCATTGACTCTGCCTAGTTCTCAGCCTTTATACCCTAATTTATCTACCGCTAGAGTCATTGAAGGGCGTTATAGCAATCCGCGGATAGATCTGGTCAGTCAATGAAGGCTTGGTCAACAACTTGCCGAAAGGGTTGGCCAGACTGAATTTGTTTCCGCATCTGATTCTTCAAGACAAACCACTGATGCTCAATCGGATTCAAATCTGGGG
>JBCCNE010000569.1:0-3273 GCA_039026015.1 Cyanobacteria bacterium P01_C01_bin.70
CAGTAGGGGCGGCGACGGCTCCCAGCTTGTCGGCGTAGATGGTTTGATAGCGCTCAGGTGGAGCCGTGGATTCGGTGATGTAAGGTGGCAGCGGCATTTTACCCAAGCGATCGCACACTGCATAAAATGACTCTCCGCTGGGGATTGTAAACTCTAGAATCCGACCATTCGTCTCCAGGTCAGTCTCGATCACATCAGCGATCAAATCCGGCTGGTCCAGGTTCTCCCCAAAGTGGACGCGGGCTCCCGGTTTGAGACGCTTACCCGGTTTCACCAAGGCCAACCAACGCTGGGCTGCCTGCGCTTCTAACAGCAAAATTTCGACCGCTGCGCCGCCCGGTTTGCGCCCAAACAGTCTTGCCGGAAGCACTTTCGTATCGTTGAGCACCAATAAATCACCCGGCTGCAGAAGATCGGGCAGTTCGTAAACGTAGCGATGGCAGTGTTCAGTCGGCGACATAATCGTGAGCAGGCGAGCGCGATCGCGCGGCTCTACCGGATTTTGGGCGATGCGATCAGGCGGCAGCTCATAGTCATAGGCGGAGAGTTGGAAATCGGAATTATCAGAAGTCCCCATAGATTCCAGCGTAATTGGGTAGAACCCCCAGGGTAAAGCGCGGAGTTTCCCAGTGTCTAAAACTAGGCAAACTCGAGAATATAAGAGTGTAAGCATTCCCGGAGGGTTTTCAGATGGATTATATCTATCACCTCGCCAATGCCAGCTTGACCCTTCGAGTTGTCGAATATCTTTTAAAGACGCCCGCCCTTCCCCTGTCGTGGCTCACCGTGATTCATCAGATTGACGGCTGGGTGATTAAAGTCAGAATGCACGACGCGATTGAAGAGTCTGTGGCTGAAAATTTTCGGGCCTACTTAAATGAGTTGGGTATTGCCCATGAGCCGAATATTCGGCTTCGAATGGCGCTTTGGGCCTTAGAAACGGGGCAATCTCCCGTTGACGTAATGCGCCGCTACCAGGTGGCAGTCGTCTCTCATGGTAAGCCTGAGCGAGAGGAGATCGAAGCGTTTCGCAACCAATTTGTCATGGGGTTAGGGTATTGTCCCGAAACCCTTGCCTAGTTCAAGCGAGACGGCGGTTAGGTGGTTTGTCTCTCTTCCCCAATGCCTTGGTTCAATATTGAACCAAGGCATTTTTATCGGTACGGTCTGCGCACAGGCACTGAGTCTTTTGGCAGGATGGAATTCAAGCCTTTTAGCGTGGTCGTTCCCCGATTCCTCATGAAATACGTTTATGGATGCTTATGTCTCGTCGGGATTATCTTGCCGTTCACTCAGTTTGTGCCTTGGCCGCTAGCCTATGGACTGCAGCTTCTCCAGCTCATTGCTGAGGCATCCGCTAGCCCAATCAGTGCCTTTGCTTGGCTAGATGTCTTAGTGTCAGCCATCGTTTTGATCGGCTTTGTCCTGCATGAAGGACGCAAACTCAAAATGCGTTGGCTCTGGCTGCCATTACTCGGCACGCTTACCGTAGGGGTTTCTTTAGGATTGCCGCTATTGTTGCTCTTGCGCGAACTCCATTTAAAGCGTCAGGTCCCTGCCTAACGTGTTATCGCCATCGCCTGTGGATGCGTTGGACTTGCCGCAATTACATCCTGCAGAATCGTTTACTTTTAGCCATTCACCAGCCTATAAATTTTCATCACCCGGCTGATAAGAGTGTGGCGCAGGCTGTGAGCGTTTGATGTACCAAATTCGTCGGATTTCGCTAGCAGAGATGCCAGGATGCGCTTGACTGATGGCCCGAACAAACTGAGCATATTGATTTTGCGGCAGGGCCGCTTCTCGATAGTCTGCAGTGGTTTTTCGGCGATGTAGTTCTTGCCAGAAGGCGATCGCATCTCGAAGTGTCTTGCCTTCATGCGATCGCATCCACGCCATAAATTCGTTACTAAAGGCAAACTTTGACCCCACATGACGCTGCATAAACGTGCGTACGTTGCGAGTATTGCGATAGTTGTCGGTAATCACGGTGTCTAAAGTCAACGCCGCTCGAGACCAGTCAAATTTGGCAGTGGTTAGTCGGCGGGGCGGCGGCAAGATTTGCCCAGTGTCTAGCCAGTGGGCAAGCCGCTGTTGCAGTTCTGGTTTGGTCCCTGTGGTCGGGAGTCCGGCTTGCTTAGCGTAGGCTACTAGCTCAGTTTTGAGCCAGTACCACTGATTTAGCTCCTGACTGGTTTTAATGTCAGCCAGTTGGGGGCGGGGAGCGGAAGCTGAAGGAGGCATGCTGCGGTCAGGAAATTGATGTGTCGATAAAGTGCATGAGGGCTGAATAGATCCGCTCTAAGATGAACCTAAACGACACGGCGAATATGGTATCAAATCGACTTAATAGAGCGCTGATTAAAATTGTTGGACTGGGCTGGATCGGCTTTGCGATCGCGGCGATCGCTATTCGTGCCGTATTTGCGGCTCCCGATATTGTCCTTCTCGTTGACCGCAGCTACTGCGAGCCGACCCAGTGGAGCACCGTTGCTGATGCTTACCAAACCCTCTACCAACAAGATCAGCGAGGACAAATCAACCTCGACACCGTTATTCTGTTCAGCGACCTGGGTGAAGAAACTACCGAACCTCTTACGCCTGAGGATTTTCGCGATTTAAAGACCTACGGCCAAGCCAGTCGCGATCGTCAAGCTAACCTCCAAGAGCAATATCCCAACGCCCGTCTGCTTCAGTGCAATCCTTAGCGTATGCGGGTGGCCAGGTGAATGGATGGGGGCTTAGCGGAGCCTGTCCGGCAGGCTTTAGGAGGATGCGGTGGGTTGTAGGATTGCGGAGTGCAGAGTTTCGAACTCCAAACTCTGCACTCTACATTTTGAACTCCGAACTCTGCACTTTTCCTTTCAGGATTGCGATCAGAAACACCTGTAGGCTTGAAAAGAGGCAGTCTGATTCGCTGCTATCAGGTCTGGCTACGGGAGGATGAGCAATGTCACAATTTTCGCGTCGCCATTTTTTGCAAACCGCTGGGGCGACCTTAGCGGCTTTAGGCTGGTCCCAGCGGGATCTGATGCGACAGGGCGATCGCTATGGTCGAGTCTGGGCTCAATCAACTCCTCGCAAGTTGGCGCTCCTCGTTGGCATTAACGAATATCCCCGCGACAGTCAGTTTTCCTCTCTCAACGGCTGCGTTAACGATGTGGAGCTGCAATATCATCTGCTGGTGCATCGGTTTGGCTTTAATCCGACTGATATCGTCAAGCTGACTGACCAGCAAGCTACCCGCGACGGCATTCTGACAGCGTTTGAAGA
>JBCCNE010000570.1:0-3254 GCA_039026015.1 Cyanobacteria bacterium P01_C01_bin.70
AGGGTGCCCCATTCCTTATGCTCGCCTTTGCGAGGATCGGCGTGCTCATACAAGTGAGTGCCGTCGAAGAACGCCAGCCCGTGGCCGTCTTTGGGAAAGTGACCGGGTACCCAGTCAATGAGCACGCCAATGCCCGCTTGGTGGCACTCATCGACAAAGTACATAAAGTCTTCGGGGGTGCCATAGCGAGAGGTGGCAGCGTAATAGCCAGTGACCTGATAGCCCCAGGAGCCATCGAAGGGGTGCTCGGCGATCGGCAACAGCTCAATGTGGGTAAAGCCCAATTTCTTCACGTAGGGAATGAGCCTAGCGGCCAGTTCACGGTAAGTGAGGAACCGAGCACCCGGCTTAAGGTCAGCAACGGCAACTGCTGGTTGAAGAGAGCCATCGGGCCGCTTGGCGGGCTCAGTAGAGGAAGCATGCAGCCAGGAACCTAGATGCACTTCATAGACTGAAATAGGTTTGGACAAGGGATCGGTTTGTCGCCGAGTCTCCATCCAGTCGGCATCTTGCCAATCGTAAGCGTCGAGGTCAGTGACAATGGAGGCCGTCTTGGGTCGAACTTCTTGCTGAAAGCCGTAAGGGTCAGACTTTTCGTAGATGTGGCCGTGGTAGTTTTTGATTTCAAATTTGTAATGTTCACCGTAGCCAATTTCGGGAATAAACAGCTCCCAGATGCCGTTGCCGGTGCGGCGCATTTGATGCTTGCGGCCATCCCAATAGTTGAAGTCGCCTAAGACAGAGACGTTGCGAGCGTTGGGTGCCCAGATGGCAAAGTAAACGCCGCTGATGCTGTCAACCTGGGTAACGTGGGCTCCTAGTTTTTCATAGATGCGGTGGTGATTGCCCTCGGAAAACAGATGCACATCTAAATCGGTAATGCGGCGAGTTTTGAACGCGTAAGGATCGTAGACAAACCGCTCGTGTTCCCCTTCTTTGTATTTAATTTGATAGTTGCTTAATTCTTGAGTGGTCAGCACACATTCAAAAAAGTGAGGATTGTGGCCGCTCTCCATCGGGTGCTCGGAACGATTTTCAGGCAGCACGACCCAGGCTTGATGGGCAGTTGGCAGATAGGCCCTGATGGCCCAGACGGTTTTGCCGTCTTGCTGAATCATATGAGGACCCAACACTTCAAAGGGATCGTGGTGTTGGTTCCAAACGATGCGATCAATTTGCTCTGCGGCAACCGTAACAGCCATAGGTAACCTTGTATAGAACTGTTTCTAAAAGCGGCTTAAGGCCAGTTTTCTAACCTAATGGGTTCTGCCATCCAGAACCCATTAGTCTATGCGAAACAGATTAACAACAAATCGTAACGTTGTCTGAGTGGGCGATAAAAGTAATCGTTTTTTCTGGCTGCGTTCAGGGCAGAATGGGCAAAATTGGCCGCAATACTCGGCGAATTTCGAGCAGAAAAATGATTTCGCGGATTTGCGGTGCCAGAGTAGGTGCTGGGTACTCGGCGAGTTCAGCCTGCAGGGCTTCGTACTCAGCAGGAGATAGGGGTTCGCCGTCGAGGGGCGATCGCGCATCCAAAATAATTTCGGTGCGCAGCCGCTCTTCAGGAATGTCTTCAGGAGGCGGTAGGGAATGGGCAGGCGGCTGGACAAACAGCAGGCCCCAGCCAGTGAATAGCGGCAGCAAAATGTGGACGGATTTCATGCGGGATGGGCGCGTCGGGTTTTATCAGCTGCTCTTACCATACTCCGCTGAGTCGAATCTGGAATGTCGGTTTTTCTGGGCTCGGCGTCATGTTGATTGAGCTGATGGCGAACAAGCGATCAGAATTTAGCGATCTCAGCTCCTGACGAAGCCGTCAGAGTCCGAGTGCATCCTTTTGCGATGCATGATGGGGCAGTGTAGGGCTCCACAGGGACTTGGAGGGACTGCTCCCAAAAGTTCGGCCTCACCCTGTCGCGGTCTGAACCGCAGCTTTCATACTAGGCTATTTGCAAGCCTTTAAGCGATCGCTCCAGTTCAAAGCGGGACTGGGAGAAATACGTGTGGCAAGTGTTAAAGCAATCGGATTTAGAATGCCTGAGCCAATGACTTATCCCAAATTTTGGCAAGTTGCCCTATTTTCGTCCTCTGAACCTGACTGAGACAAATGGTCCAGAACAACAATTTTAAATGAAATACGCTTAAGAGCGGCGATCGCGGCTTCAGGGCTACAATTTTCCCGGTTCAATCATAGGTGGAACCGTAAATTGACGCAGGTCGTCGAAAAGCAAGCGGAGTTTTTGGTTGAGCGGGACGATTAGGTGTAGGCGATCGCTTGAGCATTCTGTTTTAGTTAAACAAACGGCATAATGGGTGGGTCTAAATGGATAAGACCCGATACCCTGACAGTGGTAAGACAAGGATTTGCAAAATGAAGCATGTATTTTCAAGAACTGCGAGGCTGTTGGCAACGGTTGCTGCAATGTCGGGAGGCTTAGCGCTGGGAATCGCGACTGAGGCGAACGCTCAAGTCATTCTTGAAGAGCAGGGAACAATTGAGCCAGCTTTGCAAGAATATCCCCTGGCGATGGAGGCGGGAGATGTTGTTGCCATTATTATGACCAGCGAAGATTTCGACACGGTACTGACGCTGCTTGGTCCTGATGGCGAAGAAGTCGCCTTCAACGACGATTACGGCGGCACGCTCAATTCGCGGATTGTCTATACGGCGGCAGACAGCGGCGATTACACCATTCAATCAAAATCTTTTGACGGTGAGGGGGGCAACTTTAATATCGAAGTGCGGCCCGCGACTGAGTATGAGGTGGCTTTTAACCTGGCACAAACCAGCGTCGAGGCTCAAGACTATGAGACCGCAATCGCGGCTTACACTGAAGCGATCGCGCTGGACAATAGCAATCCTGAAGCCTATTTGGGACGAGCCGACGCCTATTTTGGTCAAGCTCAGGCGGCCTTGGAAGCCCAAGGAGAAATCTTGGAAGACCCGTCGGATTTGGAATCGGACACTCGGGATGCCATCGTGGCCGACTTTGAAGAAGCCGCAACGCTTTACGAGGCCCAGGGCGATCCGTTTACTGCGCAATCGCTGCGGGAGCAGATTCAGTACATTGAAACGGGCGAATTCCCCGAGCCAAATGGCGGTGGCCCTCTTTAGGCCGGGGGGTCTTTAAAACTCCAGAAGCAGCATTCTCGTCTGCACTTTGGATTTCTTCCGGATGTCATCCGATGTTTCCAGTACAAGGGAATGGTAGATGCACCCTGATTTGTAGCCCTCGGTCTTGCGATCGAGG
>JBCCNE010000571.1:0-3238 GCA_039026015.1 Cyanobacteria bacterium P01_C01_bin.70
GGTTCTGCAACTACCCTCACATTCACAAGCCAAGTAGAGTTCTTAGACTATTGCGATCGCCCATGTTGCCACTACCGCCAGTTACTACCACTGAAATGACTAATTGGGTGAGTACTTTAGATCGGTCTGTGCTAACGTATCGGCATCTGCAGGTCACTAAATGCCCACCAGAAAGCCAGTCTACAGCTTATCTCAATCCGTTTTTCCACTATTGATGCCTGAAAATTATGCCTACTTACGTTGCTACCGGACGAGACAGCACGGGGCGTGAGCGCAAAGAAAAAGTCGCTGCATCGAACCCAAATGAAGCTCGCAATCTTTTGAAAGAGCAGGGGTTGTTCATTCAAGACATTAAAGAAGAGAGAAGTTTTAACTTTTCCTTCGCCGAGATCAAATTGGCCATGACTTCGGTTTCAGTCAAGGACAAGGCTGTGTTCTCCCGTCAGTTTGCAGCGCTGGTTAATGCTGGTGTGGCTCTGGTTCGGGGATTGGGCGTGCTGTCAGAAGAATGTCCTAACCCCAAGCTCAAGCGGGCCCTGGAAGAGATTAATGGCGATGTACAGCAGGGGACGAGTCTGTCAGATTCGATGAGCAAGCACCCAAACTGCTTTGACAAGCTTTACGTCAGTCTGGTGCAGGCAGGAGAAGTTGGCGGGGTGCTGGACGAGGTCCTAAACCGCTTGGCCAAGCTGCTGGAAGACCTGAATCGATTGCAGAATCAGATTAAGTCAGCGATGGCTTATCCGGTCACGGTGTCCATTTTGGCAATCATCATTTTCGTGGCCATGACGGTCTTCTTGCTGCCGACATTTGCTGAGATTTTCGAAGAACTTGACGCTGATTTACCGCTGTTTACGCAGATTATGCTGCAGATCAGCGAGTTTTTGCGTCGTCCACTGAATTGGGTACTCATCTTTGTCGTAATCAGCGGTCTGGGATTTGCTTATAGACGCTACTATGCGACTGAGAATGGTGAGCGTACCATCGACCGCCTGTTTCTCAAGCTGCCTTTGTTCGGCGACCTAGTGCAAAAAACCGCTACGGCTCGGTTTTGTCGCACGTTTGGTTCCCTGTCTCGCTCCGGCGTACCGATTTTGACTTCGCTGGAAATTGTACGTGACACTGCAGGTAACCGAATTATTTCGGATGCGATCGACGAAGCAAGAGAAGAAATTCAAACCGGCGGCATGATTAGCCTGGCGCTACAAAAGCATCGAGTATTCCCGGCGATGGCCATTCAAATGATTAGCATTGGCGAAGAAACGGGTGAACTCGATTCAATGCTGATGAAAGTTGCTGATTTCTACGAGGATGAAGTTGAGCAAGCCGTTAAAGCGCTCACCAGCATTATGGAGCCCTTTATGATTGTTATCTTGGGTGGCATGGTCGGGTCCATTTTGGTTTCAATGTACCTGCCGATGTTCAAAATCATGGAAGTTGTCGGCTAAGAATCCCTCTAGCGAACGAGTGTTGGTGTCTAGCGATTGTGGGATGTAATTACTTGTCTTCTTCGGCAATCTAGGGATGGCTGACAAGCCGTTGAACTACCTTCAATGAGTCAAAAAATTGAATGAGTAGTCGCTTGTCACCTATGAAGCAACCGAGGATTTCTGGATGACAACCTACACTGAAGCTGTTAAAGACGTTGATAGCGCGATCGCTATTTTTCGCGATTTAAGCGTAGATGAGCAGCTGTCTTGGCTCTGGTTTATCTATACAAAGACAGGTAAATCTATTACGCCAGCAGCGCCTGGGGCGGCTTCCTCCAAGATTGCCGAAGGACTGTTTAAGCAAGTTGAAAAGCAGTCTGAGCCTGAGCAATTGGAATCGATGCGCGCGATCGCCCGCCGCGATGCCCATCATATTATTAGTCGGGAATACGGCTCTTTAGGCACTGACACCAGGCTAGCCTTCTGGTATAGGCTTGCTGTAGGTATGGATCAGGGCTCCATTGTGGCGATGCCGAATAATTACCTTCTCAGCGGCAAGGGACGTGACCTACTTGCGGCTGCAGAAACCTTTGATTTTGAGTCGCAAATCACGCTGCTGCGTAAAGCTGTTGAGCCCATGGGGGCTGAGCCTAAACTAGGCAGTCAGATTTAAACTTCACAAGTTTTAGATGGGCGGAAAGCTGTCTCGCATAGCAGTTTAGATCGCAGAGTTAATTCTAGCTCTGCGATTTCGGCATGATAGGCACATGTTGCACTCGAACCTGTCATCACCCCGTTGAGAAGGAGTTGTAAGCGGTTAAAAGAAATCTGCTGATCGCGGACGGTTTTTACGTCTTCTTTATCGTGGAGTAGACTACTCCACATTACGGTCATAAACCTTTACAATTGGCAATGTTGCCAAATTTTGCAGTCAACTTGGGTATGTTTTAACAGCTAGAGCACCCACACCCTTTGACTGAAGCAGCAAAGGTACCGTCAAGATGACTATTATTGATGGTGACAGTCATCTATGGTTTGTCGCACAGAAACTAGAGAGCAGTTATGAAAAAGGATCTTACCCGATATCGCAACATTGGCATTTTTGCCCACGTGGATGCTGGTAAAACCACAACGACCGAGCGAATTTTGAAGCTTACCGGTAAGATCCACAAAATTGGCGAAGTGCACGAAGGTGCGGCAACCACTGACTTCATGGAGCAGGAGCAAGAGCGGGGCATCACGATTCAGTCTGCCGCGACCTCCTGTTTCTGGAACGACCACCAGCTCAACATCATTGATACTCCTGGCCACGTCGATTTCACGATCGAAGTGTATCGTTCTCTTAAAGTACTCGACGGCGGCATTGGCGTGTTTTGCGGCTCTGGCGGGGTTGAACCGCAGTCCGAGACCAACTGGCGCTATGCTAACGATTCCAAAGTTTCGCGCATCATTTATGTCAATAAGCTTGACCG
The DNA here is from genome assembly GCA_039026015.1 of Cyanobacteria bacterium P01_C01_bin.70. Classification (GTDB taxonomy): domain Bacteria; phylum Cyanobacteriota; class Cyanobacteriia; order Phormidesmidales; family Phormidesmidaceae; genus Halomicronema. The sequence continues at coordinate 2,903 of JBCCNE010000571.1, forward strand.
CATCGGCGCTGACTTTTTCCGAGTAGTGAAGCAGGTCGATGAAGTACTGGCGGCAAAGCCGCTGGTGATGGTGCTGCCGATTGGCACTGAGAGCGACTTTGTTGGCGTTGTTGATCTGCTGACTGAAAAAGCGTGGATCTGGGATGATTCGGGCGATCCGATGAACTATGAGATCAAAGACGTGCCCGACGACATGAAAGATCAGGTGCAAGAGTATCGTGAAGCGCTGATTGAAGCCGCAGTAGAGCAGGATGAAGAGGTGCTCATGAAGTACCTGGAAGGCGAAGACATCACGATTGATGAAATCCAGCACTGCATTCGCAAAGGCACCCGTGA
>JBCCNE010000572.1:0-3217 GCA_039026015.1 Cyanobacteria bacterium P01_C01_bin.70
GCTTGACCTTTGATTCCGTCGCTAGCTTGACTGACATCGTAGCCAGCCATTTCCAGATTGACAGAAACGAGTTCAGAAATCGATGGGTCGTCGTCAATAACAAGTATGCGGGGCATGATTCACACCACTCTCCGTGACTCAAGCGTATTGCATTACGGCTTGAAAAGCATTAATACAAACTGTTTACAACTACAAATATCCTTTAACAATATTACAAGAGGATTGAAATTGACCACAGCTGTTGATAAACAGTCTGGCATAATTCTCTATTCGCGAATAAAGTATGACCATGGTCATTGCCGTCAGGCGGTTGATTGGCCGATACCAACCCAGCCAAAACTAGCGTTAGCCAAAACTTTCTTTTCTCATAAATCCAGCTTGCTGCCATGCTTTTGCGTCACGTCGGCAATGGCCTATGACGGCAGCAGCTTATCCAGATACTGATAGAGGGCGTCGTCGCTTTGCCCAGAAAGCCGCTGGGTTTTGAGATCTACCAGAGCAGTAGCCAGGGGTTCAGCTCGCTTTTTGTAGTCTCGGTGTCCCGTGAGCAAATCGAGAAAAGCATTTCGTTCAATCGCATCTCGGCTGACGTTTTCCGCTAAGGGCGAAGCAAAAGCACGCTCCTCGAGATCGCATTTCAAGAGGAAAATCAGCGCCTGACTCAGCGCCTGCAGATCCTTTTGCAATTGTTTGGTATCGAGTTCGAGGCGGTCAAAACCGACCTGGCCGACAATTCGCAACTCAACAATTGGCTGCTGCTCGGGAATGAGTTTTTGAGCGGCAATCGCCTCTGTTACCGCTGCGGTAGCCATTGACACCACATCAGTTTCACTTTCGTCGCCGGTGGTTTTGACCTGTAGCCGCACAACTGGGCGCTGCCGATAGTCATGTTTCAGCTCAGCCTGGACGCCATCAGCCTTGACGTCTACCAAATAGACGCCTCGCTTAAAACTGCCTTCTTCGACGTTATTTGCCTCTAGCGAGCCGGGATTAAACACCCAGCCGCCTTCGCTGTAGTTTTTGTGAATATGTCCTAGCGCTAAATAATCGACTCCGGCTGCCTTCAGCGGCAGCAATTCCGCGTACCGCAGGGCACCACTGTAGCGGGCGATTTGGCCCTCTAGACCGTGATGAAACATGAGCACAGTCGTCTCAGGGCCGGGGGGCAGGGTGGGAATAGCCGCCGCAATCTGCTCGATTGCTCGCGCCGCTGCTGCCCCATACCAAGCCGACCCAATGACCCGGACGCCACAGGGCAGGTCCATATAGCCGCCTTTTTTATGTTCCTCATCCCAAGGGGAATACAGGGGCTCCCCGGCGGCTAGGTTGCCCGGCTCTAACAACCGCAACAGGCCCCATTGGGAAAGATATTTGAGCCAGCTGGTAGACGTGCCGTAGGGGGTGTTGTCATGGTTGCCTTCGATCGCCAGCACTGGAATATTGGCTGCCTGCAGCTGCTGAAAGCAAAGCTGTGCCTGATTCAAAATGGCTGGCTGAATGACGCGATGTTCGAATAGGTCACCCGCAATGATGACAAAATCAACGGCCGCGGCGATCGCATATTTCTGAATGGCGTCGGACAGGGCAAAGAAAAAATCTTTGGTGCGCTCGGGGCTGCTGTAGCGATCAAATCCCAGGTGAATGTCGGCCAAGTGAAGAAAACGCGCCATCCTGAAGTTTCCGTGAGCGAAGTTGTTCTTAGTTTAGTCGGCAAATGTCTGGGGCGCCCCGCCGTGTACCTGTACAAAAAGCAAAGATGAGGCGGGGGCGCACGGCGGCCAATCAAAGGATATGCACGACAAAGATATGCACAACCGGAAAAAGAGCCGTAAAGGCTAGCGCAAGTAGTAGAAAACCGCCTGAAGACCGCCAATCAAAACGCCCAAAGCGCCCCCTAGATTCACGATCGCCTGTAGTTCGTTACGCACAATCCCCTGCACCGCAATTTCCAAATCGCGCGGATTAGTGGCATTGACTCGCTCAATAATCACCTGGTCGATGTCCAAGATGGGAATCACCTGAGCCACGAGATTTTCCAAGTCTCTTTCTAGATAGCGCTCCAAAATCAGTGCCAGCTCTTCGCTGACTGGATCGAGGGAGTCGGTGATGACCTGGGAATTTTGCAGTCGATTGAGCAGTTGAGTGGCTAACATCTGCCAGTTAATCGTGCTGCTCAAGCCTTTGAGTAACTCCGGCCCCAGCGTTTGGGTATAGCCGCGGACGGCTTCGCGAATGGTTAGGCGCAGTCCTCGAACGGTAGAAACGGGCAGTCGCTGTAGGGTGAGCTGCTGCAAAATTTCCTGCAGTCGCGCATTAACATTTAGCGCTTCCACCAGTTCCGCAATGCGAGTGTTGGTCGTTTCCCGTTCGTCGAGACAAAATGAGCGCAGCCGAGTCAGGGCATTACGCACGCCAAAAAGATTGGCCACGACCCAATAGGTACCGCTAGTGCGCGAACGAAAAATTTCGTCGATGGTTTGGATATTGCGATCGGTCAAAAAGTCAATCAGCATCCGCCGCAGTCGATCTGGGGGCAGGACTGAAATCAGCAGCCAGCTCGAAAGCTGTTGGGCTTGTTCAGGCGAGAGCTGAAACTCGAGCAGCACCTGATCGAAAATTTGATCAATCTGCGCGGCGAGAAAGTCTTCACGCCGCGCCCATACCCTCAGTAGTCGGGGCAGGGACGTGCCAAAGGCATCCTGCAGGACTTTGCCAACAATTTCAGCAGTGCGGGCCTGATTGCGCGACTGCACCTGATCGATCGTTAGCTCTAACAGCCAGCGAATCGCACGTTGCGTCCGTTCAGTTTGCAGCAGCCGTCGCGCCAGATTCTCCATTTCCGTGGGCGTCAGCAGGGAGCCCATAATGGTGTCGGCAATGCGGCGGGCCAAGCGCTCCTGGTTACTCGGAATCAATCCCGGTGTTAGCGGTAACCGACGCTTGAACAAATAGTAGGGCCGATAAGGCCGAAACAGCATTTTGATGGCCAAGTCATTGGTGAAGTAACCGATAACCCCTCCGACAATCGGCGGTGCTAGCAGTAGCCAAATTTCAGACCAATCCATCAGAAGACTTGCGGGCGATTGCACCCAGACCTATGTGCCGAGTTATGATAGCAAACCTAGTGAGCGATCGCGGCCCTGCATCAAAGTCTTAAGGGTAGCTCCAGGAATTGGCGAAGCTGCCAACCCGGGCTCAAGGCAGGCAGCGAATCGGA
>JBCCNE010000573.1:0-3211 GCA_039026015.1 Cyanobacteria bacterium P01_C01_bin.70
AGCGCCGGTAAATATGTCTCTCAAGAAGAGTAGAGGAATTTGCTGGCTATGCAGTTTTCATTGAGTTTATCGAGACAAAAAATCGCTACAGGATTTCTGGCGTCATTTGTAGTTTTTGTGGGTGCTTGTTCGACAACAGCAGTCAGTCCTGATGCACCTGTTGCTGAAGGCGAAGAAGCAGGTGAATCCGCTACTGCTAGCAATTCTGGAGAAACGATACGCATCTCTATTGGAACTCAGGATCAGGTAATTAACACCGCCGTTGGTGGTGCTACCGTTAGAGAATTGGAGTTGCTTGAAAAGCATCTGCCAACCGATGGCAAGTATGAAGGGGTTGAGTACGATATTCAGTGGTCTAGCTACACATCGGGACCTCCAATCACTAATAAAATGTTGGCCGACCAGATTGATATTGGCCTCATGGGTGATTTTCCCGCTGTTATTAATTTGATCAAGTTTCAGCAAGAAGCTCAAGACGCCGACTCTATCTTTATTGGCACTTTGGCATACAGTCCTAATGGTGCTGGCAATGCTGTAGTTGTGCCTAAAGATAGTACGGCAACTTCCTTGGCAGATCTAAAGGGTGGGACAGTTTCAGTACCTTTTGGCTCAGCCGCCCATGGCATGTTGCTAAAGGCTCTCAATGATGCCGGCATTAATCCTGAAACCGATGTCAAGCTTCTCAGCCAAGCGCCTGAAGTTGGTGGCTCCAGTCTGCGTACTGGACAAATTGATGCCCATGCTGACTTTGTGCCATTTGGCGAATTATTTCCTTTCCGAGGCTTTGCCAAGAAGATTTTTGATGGCGCTCAAACCGGCGTTCCCACACTTCACGGCATTACGGTTCGCTCCGATTTTGCTGAGGAGCATCCCGAGATTGTGGTGGCTTACTTGAAAGCAGTGCTGGAGGCCAACGAAACCTTTATGGCTGATCCGGAAGGCATCTCCGCTCAAATTGAGGAATGGTCCGGCATCGATAAAGAGGTGGTCTATATGTTCCTCGGCCCGTCTGGCCTGCAGCCGCTCGACCCGACCATTAGAGAAGTTCAGGTTGATGCCTTGAAAAATAGCATTGCCACTCTCACTAACCTGGGCAAGATTGAAAATCCCGTTGATCCAGAAGAGGTTGTCAACTGGATTGATGAGAGTTTCTTGCTGACAGCCATGGAAGAGTATGGCGTTGCCTATGACGATGTTATTTCCACCGCAGAAGCGTATCAGATTACCGGCGAAGATGCGCTGACTGGAGATGCCATAGGAGATCCTAAGCTGGCAGCTCAATACTGGGTACAAGGAGAAGAAAAGGTTACCAACTTTGCTTCCATTCCCAATATGGTGAAGGCGCTGGCCACTCTTCAGGACGAGGGACAAGCCGCTGACGTCATGTTTGTCCACGATCGCAATAATGGCTGGAAGCTATTTGCAGAAAACTCGTACTACGTGGTTGAGGGTGAGGAAGTATCAGCCTTCCTATTAGAGTCAGACGCCGAAGCGTATGCGGCAGAAAGCGGCGGTCAGATCAGCACCTTTAAGGACCTTTCGGGTCTCTTTGCCCAGCAGCGCCCCGTCTTGGTAGGCGCCATTCGATAGTTCACGGTCTCATCGTTAGAGCGGATTGGGTGGCTGGCTCAATCCGCTTTAATCGGCCCGATTCTGGCCAAATTTACCCGTGCAACAAACGTGAAACAAATTTGTTTGAACTGCAGAACACAGAATTGCTTAGCAGTTCACCTTAATGTGGCCCCAAAGCGCAGGGTCAATTGTTGTTTGCGAGACACCCAATGACCGTTACAACTTCATCAAAAGTTGCCCAATCAAACCGGCAAAGTAGGGCTAGAGAAGCTTATAGAAGCTTATTGCTAGGCAGCCGCTTGGCTTGGCGAGTGATTGCCTTAGCCCTCTTTTTTGGAGGATGGCAATTTCTCTGCATGATTAACTTCAAATTCTTTATCAACTTCCAGTTAGTGCCTTCACCTTGGGAGGTTTTGCAAGCAACGATCGCATTCTTAACTGATGATCCTTGGGTGCATTTTCGCTCTAGCATCACCCGGGTGCTGCTGGGCTATGTCATTGCCTCTTTCCTGGGCATCATCCTGGGAGTACTTATTGGCTGGTTTGAGCTGATGGAAGATCTGCTGCTGCCGCCCCTAGAGTTACTTCGTCCGATTCCTGCTGTCGCCTGGATTCCCCTAGCGATTTTGGTCTTTCCCAATGCCGAGAGTGGCATGGTGTACATCACCTTTATTGGGGCTTTCTTCCCCGTGCTGATTAGCACCATTCGTGGAGTGGAAGGCATTCTCAGCGATACGGTGCTAATTCGGGTCGGGCAGTGTCTCGGAGCCAAGTCCTGGCATATTTTCAAAGACATTGTTGTGCCGGGTTCGCTGCCTGGTATTGCCAGCGGCCTCACGATTGGCATGGGGAATGCTTGGTTTTGCCTAGTAACAGCCGAAATTCTGGCCGGACGGTTTGGCGTAGGCTACATCACCTGGGAGTCCTATGTCACGTCAGTTTATCCCCCCATTGTCATGGGCATGTTGCTTATTGGTTTGATGGGCGCTCTCAGTTCCTGGGCTGTTGGTCGGGCCACCAATGCTCTGATGCCCTGGCGCGTTATTAAGAAGCAGAGCAGCGTCTAGGGGCTGTCATCATTTAGCGATCAATCCCCCCCGCTAGAAGCGGTTTAGCCCCTTAGCTAAGTTTGATAAGCGGGTGCGGCAATGCTTATACCGTAAGCACTCTGGCTTCAATTGATGACGCGCCCTAGGCGAATATCAAACCGGCATGGGCGCAGCAGTTGTTTGTCATGTTCTTCAGAGAGGTCAAGAAAAAAGGCGATGGTCACGCAACAGTTAACGCAACAGCAGACGACGTTAAAAGGGGCGGTTCAGGTTGAAGGTTTATCCGTCAGTTTTCGGCGTCGGAGCTATGAAAATTGTGTTCTAGATTCGATTCAGCTGGCCATTCAGCCGGGTGAATTCATCTGTTTGTTGGGTCCTTCTGGCTGCGGTAAATCGACCTTGCTAAACGTGATTGCCGGCTTTATAAAACCGACCGCTGGCTATGTGCTGGTCGATCAAATGCCGATTACCCGCCCTGGTGCCGATCGCGGCTTTGTGTTTCAGCAATATTCACTACTGCCGTGGAAAACGACGTTTCAAAACGTGGAATTGGGCCTGAAAATTCGCGGTCTGCCCAAGCGCGATCGCAC
>JBCCNE010000574.1:0-3211 GCA_039026015.1 Cyanobacteria bacterium P01_C01_bin.70
ATGGCAGGGTGATTTTTCCAGCAGCGATCGCCCCATGAGTGAAGACACGATTTTCGGCAAAATCATCCGTCGCGAAATTCCCGCCGATATTGTCCACGAAGACGACCTGTGCCTCGCCTTCCGCGATGTCGCCCCCCAAGCACCCACCCACGTTCTGGTCATCCCTAAAAAGCCCATTCCCAAGCTGGCGGACGCTACGAACGAAGACAAAGCCCTGCTGGGTCACCTATTGCTCGTTGTGAAAGCCATTGCAGAGCAGTTGGGCATCGCCGAGGACGGGTACCGCGTCGTGATCAACACGGGCACCAATGGCGGACAAACCGTGTTCCATCTGCATCTACACTTATTGGGTGGGCGATCGCTGCAGTGGCCACCAGGCTAGGGCATGAGGGTTTAATAACATCCACATTTTTTGGTCCAAGCACGCAACTGCACACGCCTTCAGCACAACAAATTAAACATTTATTTTAGCTGTGTCCTAAATCTCCCAAACCGGCCCTAAAAGCGGCTTAAGCAAGTCACTCCAGCACCGCTCTACAACCCTTGCCAGTCGTGTAAATTTATTCACCTGGGGAAATTAAGGAACGTATCGGAACAAGAAGAATTCCATAGAGCTACTTCAAAAACTCAATACGAATCTTTACGCTAGTCAACAAGGTGGGCAACTGTACTTAACAGAGGCTCATCCGAACTTTTGTCGTATATATCTGGCAATCATCACTATGACTTCTACTTTTCAAACCAGCGACAAGCTGGGTCTGTGGGAGCGCTACTGCCGGTGGGTCACTAGCACCGAGAATCGCCTCTATGTAGGCTGGTTCGGTACGCTGATGATCCCTACCCTGGTCACGGCGACTGTTTGCTTTGTTATCGCCTTCATCGCGGCGCCTCCCGTTGACATCGACGGCATCCGTGAGCCCGTTGCCGGCTCCCTGATGTATGGCAACAACATCATCTCCGGTGCGGTTGTGCCGTCCTCTAACGCCATTGGTCTGCACTTCTATCCCATCTGGGAAGCCGCTTCTCTGGATGAGTGGCTATACAACGGTGGCCCTTATCAGCTCATTATTTTCCACTTTTTGATTGGCTGTTTTTGCTATCTCGGCCGGCAGTGGGAGCTGAGCTATCGTTTGGGCATGCGTCCCTGGATTTGCGTGGCTTACTCCGCTCCGTTGGCGTCAGCTACCGCTGTGTTCTTGATCTATCCCTTGGGTCAGGGCTCCTTCTCTGACGGCATGCCTCTGGGCATTTCCGGTACCTTTAACTTTATGTTGGTATTCCAGGCCGAGCATAACATTCTGATGCATCCCTTCCACATGTTGGGTGTGGCAGCAGTGTTTGGTGGCAGCTTGTTCTCGGCGATGCACGGTTCTCTGGTGACCTCCTCCCTAGTGCGTGAGACCACCGAGACCGAGTCCTTGAACTACGGCTACAAGTTTGGCCAAGAGGAAGAGACCTACAATATCGTGGCAGCCCACGGCTACTTTGGTCGTTTGATCTTCCAATATGCATCGTTCAGCAACTCTCGGACCCTGCACTTTTTCTTGGGTACCTGGCCAGTGGTTGGCATCTGGTTCACGGCCTTGGGCATCAGCACGATGGCCTTTAACCTGAACGGTTTCAACTTCAACCAGTCGGTTCTCGACGCTCAGGGTCGGGTCATTGGTACCTGGGCGGATGTAATCAACCGCGCCAATATCGGTATGGAAGTGATGCATGAGCGCAATGCGCACAACTTCCCGCTGGACTTGGCAACATCTGAAGCACCTGAAATTGTCGGTTAGGCTTCTGCACCTCAGCTAGTCTGAGATAGCACTGAAAAGCGTCTCTCACAAGGGGACGCTTTTTTGCATTTCACCGCTTTCGTTCCCCATCCCAGCATCAAATCCATTTCCCGTAGGTTGGCTCTGTGCGGTAAGAACGATGCTTTAAACGAAAGCGCCTCAAGCTGGCCTAGTAGCTTCTTGGGCCGGATTTTTGCTGGCACTAGTAGGCAACCTGAAGAGAGAGGAGCAATAAACTCTAAACCGGTTCATCCTGGAATTGAGAGAATGAATATACTAAGCCATTCGACACATTTACCCAGATGGGGATCTTAGGGGGCAAATTTCCCTCTGATAAGCAGCTGTCCAATTGAGATTCGCGACGCATGACGCACGAGGTGACAATTCCTGTTGAGCTCAGGTCTCTGATCGACGATCGCCTGTGGCCGCGAAACGCTGACGATTCTCGTCATCAGAATCTAGAGCCGCTCGTTAACGAGGCGCGCGTTCGATCCTTCGCTCCTGACGCAGCGGCGGTGCGTCTCAATCCACCGCCATTCTATACGGTGTCCGAATTGATTGCGTTTGGAGAACAGGCGTTTTGGTAGTGTGACGATGCGGCTCCAAACGAAATCAATTTCGATAACGTTGTTCCGATTGGTGATTTTGGTCTGGGGTCTGATGCCCCGATCGTTCTTGACTACTCAAACTCCCCCACTGATCCATGCGTCAAAAGGCTACGGTGGCGAGCAACCGGACAAGAAGCGCATCACTGGGTCTTGGTGGCACCCCATTTTAGAGACTTCGTGGGTCTGCTTGACCTCCGGAACAATCCTAAACCGTTTCCACAAACGACAGACAACCCTCCAATGCTTACGGAGCGGCGATGATAGGCTTTTGGGCAGTGGTTTAGTCGATCGCCGCTTGATAATCAGTAACGGTATCCCCTCAAAACTATAAATGTCTGAAGTAACATCCATTGGCAGCGCCCCATGGAGTCGAGCAGAGCTCGAGGTCGCGCTTCCAGAATTCGAGCGTCTCTATGAATTACGGCCGATCAAGGACAACACTGGCGGCATGAAATTCCCGCATATGTTCGCCACATGGTTCATAGCAAAGTACTTGGCGCCACCGTTAATTGTCGAAAGTGGTATCTACAAAGGACAGGGTACTTGGCTGTTAGAGCAGGCTTGCCCAACAGCCAAGATTATCTCGATAGATCCGCGACTCTCGCAGAGAGCATACATTTCGGACAACAACGTTTCCTATTTTGATCGAGATTTCTCTGAGCTCGACTGGTCGAACATAGAAACCCAATCAGCCCTTGTCTTCTTCGATGACCACCAAAACGCGTACAGTCGTCTTCAGCTCTGCAAATGGTTTGGATTTCGCGATGTGATTTTTGAGGACAACTATCCGCCCTCCCAAGGTGACTGCTACAGCTTGAA
>JBCCNE010000575.1:0-3209 GCA_039026015.1 Cyanobacteria bacterium P01_C01_bin.70
ATTTGCCCATGTGGAACGCTCTCGCCCAGAACTCAAGCTCGCCAACAGCGCTCAATTTCGTCAAGATGATGAAGTGATCGAAATCATTAGAGGTGAGTACATTGACGCAAACATGGCAGCAAGGAACCGCCTTGGTCGTGGGAGCCAGTCAGGGAATTGGTCTGGGTTTTGTTCAGCATTTGTTAAGCGATCGCCGCATTAGTCGTGTCTTTGCAACTTACCGCCGCCCTGAAACTGCCACTGGCCTGCTGGCATTGCAAACTCACTCTCACCTACAGTGCCTGCCCCTCAACGCCACCGAAGAAGGTGAAGTCGCGCAGCTAGCGGCCAAAATACAGGCAAAGAGCCATCGTCTTGATTTGGCAGTGAACTGTGTTGGCGTCTTACACCAGGAAAACATGCAGCCTGAAAAAAGTCTTCGCCAGATCGATGCTGACCAACTGCTGCAATATTTTCGAACCAACAGTATTCCAGCAGTGTTGTTGGCTAAGCATTTACAAACGCTGCTGCGACAGGATAACCGGACGGTCTTCGCCAATTTATCTGCCAAGATCGGCAGCATTGAGGATAATCGCCTCGGTGGTTGGTACGGCTACCGCGCTTCCAAGGCCGCCCTTAATATGTTTCTTAAGACGACTGCGATCGAATATCGTCGTAAAAATCCGCAAACCATAGTGGTTGCCCTGCATCCTGGTACGACTGACACACGCCTATCGGCACCTTTCCAGCGCAATGTGCCCCCAGAAAAGCTGTTTTCGACTGATCGCGCGGCCTCTCAACTGTTGACTATCGTTGATAACCTGACAGAAGCAGACAACGGAGCATTTTTCTCTTGGGATGGCAGTCGACTGCCGTGGTGAGTATGGCTACTGAGCCTATTTGCGTAAAAGCAATTGATCAACTCGGCCAGCGCTTGATGGGTCAATCAGTCCCTGGAATCAGCGATCGCCAGTCGCAGTCCCAACCCCACAAATAAGCTGCCAGTCAGCCATTTCTGCAGAGCAGCCACTCGCGGACTGCGGCGCAGGTTTTGCCCAGCGGTAGCCACTAAAGCGCCAATCGCCGCTAACCATAGACTCGAAGAGGCCGCCACAATGCCCCCCAAAAGCAGAGTTTGCAGCGCCATCGGCCCGGCAGCCGGGTTAATAAATTGTGGAATAAAAGCCAGGAAAAACAGCGCGGCCTTCGGATTTAGCAGGTTGGTGAGTATCGCTTGCCCAAAGACTTTCAGCAGGCTGGCCTGAGGTGCAGTGGGTAGCGCATGGAGGCGATCGCGACTCAAAATTGCCTGTAAGCCCAGATAAATCAGGTAGGCAGCCCCCACATATTTGACGATGTTGAAAGCGATCGCGGATGTCATCAAAACCGCTGATAGCCCCACCGCTGCCGCCGTCGTATGGCCTAAATTGCCCACGAAAATGCCCACAGCAGAGACCATTCCAGCCAATCGCCCCTGCTCTAAACTGCGACCCAGCACATAAAATGTATCTGGCCCCGGCGTGACTGTAATAACTGCCACTGCAGCGAGAAAGATGGAGAAGCTAGTCGGATCCATCATGGCAAAACCTTGAAAGAATTTATTGTTCAGCCTAGCGCTTAAGAGCTTGATACTGTGGATGCTTACGCTGCTAAGTCAGTGACTGTAGAAATTCTTTGTAAAATTTACGGAAATTCTGAAGACCAAGCTGTATTCATGCAAAAGTTTTAAGGCTTGCGTGACTCTATGAGTCCCTTTATCGACAAACTGCTGCACTTTGCTATCGGTTTAGCAGTGGGAACGCTCTTTTGGTGGCTGCTAGAACGCTATTCTCGTGCCGCCGCTCGGACAATCAATCCCATTACGTTCTTAATCATGTTGGTTTGGGGCGCTAGTGGATTATTCTTTTTCCGCAAGTTGGGCATTCCTTTTTTCAGCCACACCTTTTTCTACATGGCGATCGCTGACTGGGATATTCCTCTTTACAAGGCGACAGGTCTCAAGTTCCTGATTCATCGAAGCTGGCTGTTTCATTCGGTCATCATTCCTGTCGGACTGCTGAGTGTCTGGATTGGGCTCAGTCGTCAACCCCTCAAAACCTCACTCCAGCGCTGGTTCAATAGCCTTTTGCGGGATTGTGCCATGGGTCTTGCCGTTGGCATAAGCGCCCACTTACTTTGGGATGCAATGCTATCTTCGACTCGTCGTGGCTTCTACATTCACGGCTTCAGTAGCTCTCTGTCATGGCTTTGGCTTTTGGGAAACCTAGCGATTGGATTAGGTCTACCTCTAATCATTGCCAGGCAGTTTCAGAGCTTGGAACCACCTGTGCGCGCTCAATAGAGCGTAATTCTGTCGTAAACATATCGTCTCAAAATGAGATTATTATATGAAGTCTGTTTGATCGCCCACAATACCTATTATCGAAACACAGGGGTTTCAAGGATTTTTATTAAGGGTAAGCATCCGGACTTGATATTAGTTCAATTAGTTGGCTTAGCCTTGATGCTGCTGGGCATCTACTTTCTGGGTAAAAACATTTTCTTCACCACCAATGTCAGCCCTTACTGGTGGCGAGGCATTGCCGCTGATGCTTCGATCTTTTTTCTATTTGCGGGGATTTGTCTCCTAGTCTTTATGCCGCTTGGCCTCATGAAACAGCTTGGCTGGGTGTTTATAGCAGCAGGAATTCTCTGCATCTTTGTCAGCAGTCGAGCCATTCTTAGCCCTACTAGCCTCTGGCAATTTTTCGTCTCGATGGTGACGATGACATTTGGCTATCGACTCTTTTCGACAGGACGCTTTCGGCTTTAGCTACGACCCAGACACCAAGACGCCGCCCACCACGATCAAGCCCGCTCCCAGCAATAATTTGATCGGATCAGCGTCGCGCCACTCGGCAAACAGAACCAGCGCTAGTCCTGATGTCACCAGCGTATTCATGTTGTAAAGCGGCACCAATTTTGCCAAAGGAGCCTGATACTTCAGCAGGCCAAAGACGACACAGCCGGTACCCAGCGCCCACAAGATGCCCTGCATGGCTGAAGAGACTGCCGCCATGACGGAAGGAACCTGCCCCGGCAAAAAGAGATTGAACAGTCCGCCCATGGCGCTGATGGCAATGCCGATAAAAAAGAGGTGACCGCCTACCGACATCCCTGCATTAGAGCTGGTTTTGGCAAATACACTGGAAACGCCGTAAAACAAGGCGGGCAAAAAGCCGCCCACAAGC
>JBCCNE010000576.1:0-3196 GCA_039026015.1 Cyanobacteria bacterium P01_C01_bin.70
AAAGCCGATGGCGGGATTTGAACCCGCGACCGCTCGATTACGAATCGAGTGCTCTACCACTGAGCCACATCGGCATAGCAGACCCACATTTTATCAGGATTAATTGAGTTGTAGAAGGGGTAACCACGAGGGGTGACACAGTCACTGGCAGACCGATTACACTGGGATTGGCAATTTTATTGTTGTTGTCAAGCTAGTTAAGCTTTAGGAAGCAAATTTTGGCTGGCGATCGCAGACACACAGTTTAAGGCACGTTTTATGGCAATTCGTTCGCGTCAACCGCTCTCTTTTCGCCGCACTGCTCAAATGGCGACATCCGGCCTATTGACAACGGCCTGGTTTTTGATGCAGAGCTTGGTGGCACTGCCGCCGGCGCTGGCTCAGTCGGAGGAAGACGACGATCAGCTTTCTTATGGAGAGTTCTTGGAACTGGTGGACACGGGACAGGTGGAACAGGTTGACATCAATCCTGACCGGGGACGAGCACAAGTCATTTTGAGGAGCGACGGTGAAGATGATCCGCCGCAAGAAGTCATTTTATTTGAAGACGATGTTAGCAATCCTGAACTGATTCAGCGGCTGCGGGCTCAGAACGTCGATGTAGAAGTGCAACCAGAGGGCAACGGCAGTGCATTCGCCTGGATTGCCACCAACACGCTAATCATTATGCTAGTGCTGTTTGGGCTGCTGTTGATTTTGCGACGCACGGCCAACAACGCGGGCGGAGCGATGAATTTTGGTCGATCGCGAGCGCGCTTTCAAATGGAGGCGAAAACCGGCGTGCAGTTTGACGACGTTGCCGGTATTGAAGAAGCCAAAGAAGAATTGCAAGAAGTCGTTTCGTTTTTGAAAAACCCAGAAAAATTTACCGCCATTGGCGCCAGGATTCCCCGTGGAGTGCTGCTAGTGGGCCCACCGGGAACGGGTAAGACACTGCTGGCTAAGGCGATCGCCGGTGAAGCTGGAGTGCCCTTTTTCAGTATTTCGGGTTCTGAATTCGTAGAAATGTTTGTTGGGGTAGGCGCGTCTCGGGTGCGTGATCTATTCAAAAAGGCTAAGGAAAACGCTCCCTGCATCGTCTTTATTGATGAGATCGATGCTGTCGGTCGGCAGCGAGGAACGGGCATCGGCGGCGGCAACGACGAGCGCGAGCAGACCCTTAACCAACTGCTGACTGAAATGGACGGCTTTGAGGGCAACAGCGGCGTTATTGTGATTGCCGCAACTAATCGAGTTGACGTTCTCGATATGGCGCTGATGCGTCCCGGGCGATTTGATCGTCAGGTAATTGTCGATTTGCCGACCTATGGGGGCCGCCTAGAAATTTTGAAAGTTCATGCCCGCAACAAAAAAATTGCGGACGAAGTTTCGATGGAGGCGATCGCCCGCCGCACTCCCGGCTTTTCGGGTGCAGAGCTGGCAAACTTGCTGAACGAAGCGGCAATTCTTACGGCCCGTCGGCGCAAAGAGTCGATTACGATGCAGGATGTGGAAGATGCGATTGATCGCCTCACCATCGGTCTTAGCCTGACACCACTGCTGGACAGTAATCGCAAGCGCATGACGGCTTATCACGAAGTGGGCCACGCGCTGTTAACGACGATGCTAAAACATGCCGACTCGCTGAACAAAGTGACCATTATTCCTCGTTCCGGGGGGGTTGAAGGTTTCACACAGTCTCTACCGGATGAAGACGTGATTGATAGCGGTCTTTATACCCGCAATTGGCTGCTTGATCGCATCACGGTGGCGCTGGGCGGACTCGCCGCTGAAGCCGAAGTCTTTGGTGATGCTGAGGTGAGCACCGGTGCAGGAGGCGACATTAAACAAGTGACCAACCTAGCCCGCCAGATGGTGACCCTGTATGGCATGTCAGACCTAGGCCCGGTAGCGCTCGAAAATATGGGGAGTGAGGTGTTTTTGGGACGCAACATGATGCCCCGTTCAGAATATTCCGAAGAGATGGCGGCCAAGATTGACAATCAGGTGCGGGCGATTGCTCGGCATGCCTATGAGCGGGCTCGTAGTGTTTTACGGGAAAACCGATCGCTGATTGATTATCTGGTGGATCGACTTCTGGAAGTTGAAACGATGGATGGCGATGAGTTTCGGCGAATCGTCAAGCGCCATATTGATATTCCTGAAAAGCAAGCGACTCAGCCCTCTCCCACCCTTTAAGCGGTGCTTAGGCGGGCGGTAGGCCGGTTTTGGCCCGCGACCGCCTGCCCCTGATCGCCCCTAGCCATCCGTTTTGGAATGGCTGATGTTGGGCTGGTGATATACAGTTTGATGGCCATAAAATTGATAAATTTCAGCAACAAATTTGTTGGAAGGCCTGTGTATACCTTTAGCCTTAGAGTAGTGTCGCAGAACCTAATCTGTCTGGTGAGACAAATTCCTCGGGTTGAAAATAAAAAATTTCATGCATTTCACATCTCACTAACTTGAGAAACGCTGTATATCTAAACATTCATTTATCAAGCGTAAGCTGCTTCTCTGGCGAAAACGATGCCGCTAACGATTTTAGTTGTAGACGATGATGAAGGTACCCGACTATCCCTACGGGACTACCTTGAGCTGGAAGGATACACCGTTACGACCGCAGCAGACGGTTGGCAGGCTTTGGAACTGGTCAATCAGTGTCAGCCCCAACTCATCATCACTGACATCAGCATGCCTCGGATTGATGGCTTTGCTTTCTTAAAAAGTTTACGCCAGCAGCCAGCTTGGCGACTTTTACCGGTGATATTTTTAACTGGATGCACAGAGACTCAAGAACGGGTGCAAGGTTATCAGACAGGGTGCGATGTTTACATCGAGAAGCCGTTTGAATTGACGGAAATTGGCGCTGTCGTCAAAAATCTGCTGGCGCGATCGCAGCTTATTCAAACCGCCTGGATGCAATATCAGCGGCTGCCTGAACCGGTTCCCGCTGCCACGCCGCCGGTGCCGCTGCCTGCCTCAACCATCGCTGCCGACTTTTCCCTAACCAATCGCGAGCAGTCAGTACTTGATTTGCTGTCTGAGGGCATGTCGAACGCTCAAATTGCGGCCACACTCTTTCTCAGTCCTCGAACGATTGAAAAGTATGTTACCAATCTGCTGCGCAAAACCGACACTAGCAACCGAGCTGAGTTAGTTAGATTCGCAATGGATCATCATTTGGTGGAATGATTAAGCGTTTATCAATTCCCTG
>JBCCNE010000577.1:0-3195 GCA_039026015.1 Cyanobacteria bacterium P01_C01_bin.70
AAAAATCTCTTGTCCTTGCTGCATCATCAAAGCCGGATCACCGTCGAACAAATAAGTATTCCATCGTCGCCATTCCTCTTTACGCATCAGCGCTTTCCAGACCACGGCACGGGGGGCATTGATTTCAATTTGGGTGCGGATAGTCGGCATTGGGATGAGCGGTTAGCAGTATGGGCAAGTGAGGTCACTGGAGCCAGTGAAGTGGAGAGTCATGGAATAGGTAATGGTGTAGCGCAGGGCGGTCCGTACTTTGGGGAACCGGTCTAGAGAACTTTGAAGCCATGGGGCGGATGATTGGAGATTTTAGATTGGGAATTCTGATCCTACCCTCCAGTTAAAGCAAGGCTCGACATTCTTTAATTCTTTGCTTTCCAAGTTCAAGATTCCGCATTCTGAACTTTGGAATTCCGCATTTTGCCTTCTCCCCACGTCAGCGTTCCTCTACTTTAACGACGACATCTCGTTACTCGTTGCCAAATCGACATACCATTCTCTTACAGTTTGCCGAAGCCAGCAGAGATTTGCCAGCGAAGGTTTTCACGGATTCATTACAGGAAATTTTATGGTTCAACTGACGCCTAACTCTAGCTACGGTCTAACTTTGCGCCTCCAACTGCCGAATCAAACTGGCATGCTGGCGCTGGTCATGCAGGCGATCGCTGATATGGGCGGCAACTTAGAAGACGTGAAGCTACTCGAGCGGACGCGTCAGTCAGTGCTCCGCGAAATCACCGTGGATGCAGCCAGCAGTGAGCAGGCAGAGGCCATCGTGGCGGCAGTCAAGGGCCTTGATGCGGTGGAGCTGTTGCGGGCCGAAGATCGCACATTTCGGTTACATCAAGGCGGCAAAATCGAGGTGACGAGTCGGGTTGCGGTGCGCAATCAGGATGACTTGGCGATGGCCTATACGCCGGGGGTGGGTCGTGTGTGCAAGGCGATCGCGGCGGAGCCAGAGCGGGTCTATGACTTGACGGTCAAGCAAAATATGGTGGCCATCGTCACCGATGGCAGTGCCGTACTCGGTTTGGGCAATTTGGGGCCGGAGGGAGCGCTGCCGGTGATGGAAGGAAAGGCGCTGCTGTTTAAGGAATTTGCCGGAATTGACGCTTTTCCCGTCTGTTTGGCGACTCAGGATCCGGATGAGATCGTGGCAACGGTAAAGCGCATCGCGCCGGTGTTTGGCGGCGTCAATTTGGAAGACATTAGCGCCCCTCGCTGTTTTGAAATTGAAACCCGCCTCAAGCAAGAAACTGATATTCCCATCTTTCACGACGACCAGCACGGCACCGCCATCGTCGTGTTGGCAGCTTTGACCAATGCGTTAAAGCTAGTAAACAAGACCTTTTCAGAGATTCGTATCGTCATCAACGGCGCGGGCGCGGCAGGGGTGGCAATCGCTCTCTTGCTGCAAAAAGCAGGCGTGCAGACCATTCTGATGTGCGACTCCAAGGGCATTATTTCCCGCGATCGCGCTGACCTCAATCCGAAAAAGCAAGCCTTCGCAGTTGGTGAATCTGGTCAACTGGCTGATGCGATGAAAAACGCCGACGTCTTTCTGGGGGTGAGCGCTCCGGGTGTCGTTTCCGTCGATATGGTGAAATCGATGGCGGCCGACCCGATTGTGCTGGCGATGGCCAACCCCATTCCTGAGATTCAGCCGGAACTCGTGGCAGGGCTGGTGGCGGTGATGGCGACCGGACGCAGCGACTACCCCAACCAGATCAACAATGTGTTGGCCTTTCCTGGAGTGTTTCGCGGCGCCTTAGACTGTCGCGCCAAGGCCATGACTACGGGCATGTTTCTGGGGGCGGCCCAAGCGATCGCGGCGCTGGTACCTCCGGATGACTTGACCGCTGAGCATATTATTCCTTCAGTGTTTGATCCCCGAGTAGCGACGGCAGTGGCGGCGGCGGTGCAGCAGGCGGCTCGTCAAGAAGGCGTAGCTCGGGTGTAATCGAATTCTCTCGGAGGGTCTAAATTACCGCTCAGTGGGCTTACAGAGCGATCGCAGCCGGTAAGATGAGGGGAAAGTTAGGAGATATGAAACATGCTGGACGAACAGGCCAAAAAGACTCTGCTGCGCAAAATCCCCCACGGACTCTACATTTGCGGCGTGCGCAACGGCGCAGACATGAACGGCTTTACGGCAAGCTGGGTGATGCAAGCGTCCTTTCAGCCGCCCTTGGTGGTGAACTGCGTCAAAAACGGTACGGGCTCTCACGAGATGGTGAAACAAAGCGGCGTGTTTGCCCTCAGCTTTATGGAAGCGGGCCAAAAAGACATGGCGCAAAACTTTTTTAAGCCTCAGCGCCGCGTCGGCAATAAATTTGAGAATATCGAGTTTTATGAAGCGCCGGAAACGGGCTGTCCCGTTATCAAAGACACGCTGGGCTATGTCGAATGCCGCGTCGTCGGTACCGTCGAACATGGCGACCACACGGTCTTTGTAGGTGAAGTCGTGGGCGCAGCGGTTCACTGCGAAGGCGAGCCCCTACTGCTAGAGAGCACCGGCTGGAACTACGGCGGTTAATTTTCAATGCACTTGTTAGGGCGCGTCATCAATTAAACTCAAAAGCCTTGCGGCATCGGCATTGCCGCGCGCTCCACAAAACCAGCTAGGGGCTGAACTGCTCTCAGCATCAGGGTTCAGGCTCTAAATGATGACAGCCCCTAGGGAATGGGCAGCGCAGTCATCCTAGAAAGTGATACTGCGCCGTTCAATAATCGCGATTGTCGGGCTGGCTCAAACGGCTTTTTGGCATCGGGTAGCTTGTCAATCAGCATTAGAGGCGATGCACAAGTTCCGTGAACGTCAGTAAAGTCAATATTACGGATTTAACTGCTGCGTCAGCGCCGTTGCAAACTTTTGTGGATATCAGTTTTAAGCGCCTCTTGTAACTCTGCCAACACAGTGGCCATATCTCCAGAGAGCAGTGACGCTACGGCTAGGCGCAATCCTGGAAATACCTTACTGTTCAGCATGCTGTCGGCATCGGCAGTTTGCGCAACAAATTGCCCATCCTGCAGCTCATACCAGCGAAATGCTCGATCTTCTACCAGCCACACTACATATTCCCTGACGCCGTTGCGGCGATAGGAGCGCAGCTTAGTGCAAGTCATACGAGGCGCTGCTGGCGGCAATTTCCGCCACTAACTCGGGAGCGCCTTCAACGTAATCATCCTCGCTGAGGCGTG
>JBCCNE010000578.1:0-3169 GCA_039026015.1 Cyanobacteria bacterium P01_C01_bin.70
CAATGATGGACTAAGGATCTGCCCCGGCCGACCAGGGGGCGATCACCGTTAACTTTTCTCGCAATTCATTGACTCAACTTGTTGCGTGCTGACAATACTGAAAATCACCTTAGTGAGACGTTCCTGAGATGAGCCGATTACTAAACCGCTTGGCCGTTGGAAGCTTAGTGCTACTGGTGAGCGCTTGTGACAGCCGGGGCTCTGAAGCGATGCCCGATGCTGCTGCTGACACGCTAAGGATTTTTTGGAATCAGGGCTTCTATCCTGAAGAAGATTTGGCCTTACAAGAGTTCATAGCCTCCTGGGAAGCGGAGAGTGGCATCGAAGTGGAGTTGAGTCTCTACAGCTCAGACGACATTTTGAATCAGGCGACGGTGGCACTGGAAAACGGGAATCCGCCAGACATCCTCTTCGCTCATCGGGCTGACTACACCTTGCAACCCCGATGGGCGTGGGAGGGGAAGCTGGTAGATGTTTCTGAGGTGCTGGAGCCGTATGAAGATGAGTACACCGCCGCCGCTTTAGCAGCGGCCTATCTCTATAACGATGTCGAAGGCGATCGCAGCTACTATGGCGTCCCCATTGAACAGCAAACCATTCATATTCATTACTGGCGCCATCTATTAGCGGATGCCGGGGTGGATGAGACCCAAATTCCGCAAGACTGGCAGGGCTTTTGGGAGTACTGGCGGCAAGCGCAAGATACGACACGTAAATTGGGTAAGACCGATCTGTACGGGCTGGGGCTGACGCTCTCGGTCCAGGGGAGCGACACCTACTATTTCTTTGAGCAGGTGATGGATGCCTACGATGTTGAGTTATTTGATACGGCAGGCGACTTCCAAGGGGAAGATCCCGCCGTGCGATCGCAGTTGATCGAGGTGATGACGTGGACTACCGATTTCTACACAAATGAGTTTGTTCCTCAGGATGCGGTAACCTGGCTCGACTCTGATAACAATGTGCAGTTTTTGAATCAGACCGTTTTGATGACGCCGAATCCCACGTTGTCGATTCCGGCTTCGCAGCGTGAAGATAACAAGCTCTATCGTGAGCAAATTGTCACCCTGCCCTTTCCATCGGAACCAGATGGTGAACCGATGACCTATTTGGCATCAATCAAGCAGGCGTTAATTTTTTCGGAGGCCAATAATCCTGAGGCAGCCAAAGATTTTTTAAGATATTTGATTGAGCCCCAACGTCTGAATGCCTATGTCAAAGGAGCCCTTGGCAGGTGGTTCCCGGTGATGGATGCTGCTCTGAGCGACCCGTTTTGGGCCGATCCGGCGGATCCGCATATTTCAGTAGCAGTGCAGCAGTTTACCCAAAGCCCCACCCGCCCGTTTTACCATGCGGTGAATCCTGCGTATGCCCAGGTTCAGGCTGATAACGTTTGGGGGCAGGCCATTGGCCATGTCGTCACCGATGGCTGGACACCAGAAGCCGCAGTAGATGAAGCCATCGGGCAAATCCAAAAAATCTTGGCAGAATGGGAAAATCAATCTTAAGGGTTCGAGGTCATGGCTGATCGAAACAAAACCCTGATGGAGCAAATCGTTCGCTATTTCCTCCTGCTGTCATTGGTGACGGTGGGGATAATTAGCGCGGTGGCCTATTTATACAGTCGTCATGCGATTAAACAGGCGCTGTTTGATCGCCTCACCCTGACCGCTACCCTCAAAGAAGATGAACTCAATCGCTGGATTGAAGACCAACGGGAAGAAATGCTCGCCATTGCCAATTTGCCGGAGGTTCAGACTTCTGTGGCAGGGCTGGTGCAGTCTGCTGATGAAGATGAAGTCGCTACATCCGAAGAGTATTTGCGGCCGTTGATGGGGGCGATCGCCGAGCGACATTCCAGCTTGTCCGAAATTCTGGTGCTGTCTCCTGGCGGCAAAGTGCTGCTCTCTACCAATTCTGAATCAGAAGGCAACTTTGAGGCGTTGGTGCAGTACAGCTATTTGCCCTTGAACGATGAGCTGGATTTTGCCCCGAACTTTTACCTATCGCCCAACACTCAAGAAGCGCGCATGTCGTTCGCTATTCCTCTGCAGGCTAGTGATGGCAGCAGTGCCGGACTGCTCGCCATGCATCTCAACCTAGAACGCATTGATACCATTATTCGCGAGCGCACGGGCATTAGCGAGAGTGCGGAGACGTACCTGGTCGGTAATCAGGGCAGCAGTTTGGCTCGCTACAGCTTTTTCTTGTCGGGACAAGCGGCAGAAGACTTCTCCGAGGACCGGCATAGTGAAGCCATTGACCAAGCCATGCAGGGCCGGAGCGGCGAGGGTATTTATCGCAACCATCAGGGCGTGCCGGTGGTGGGCGTTTATCGCTGGCTGGAAAATCGCGATTTGGCCCTCATCGCGGAAATCAGCTGTCAAGAAGCCTTTGCGCCCGCTCGGGCCCTGGCCCAAACGATCATTCTCACGGGCTTCACGTTGGTGGGGTTGTCCGCGATCGCAGTGTATTGGGGAGCCCGCCGCATTTCGCGGCCTATTTGGGCAATTACTGACGCGGCAGAACGCGTAGCCGATGGCAATTTCAACACGCGGGCCCCGGTGCTCGCCAATAATGAAATCGGTTTACTTGCCCGCGTCTTTAACCAGATGACGGAACAATTGCGTCACCTCTATACCAACCTGGAAGCTGAAGTTGCCGAGCGCACCGCCGCCCTCCGAGAAGCCAACGACGAACTGGCCCAGGCGAAGGATGCGGCCGAGGTGGCGAACCGCGCTAAAAGTGAGTTCCTGGCGAATATCAGTCACGAGCTGCGGACGCCCCTCAATGCCATTTTGGGATTTAGTCAACTCCTGATCCGTGATTCTGCTGCTCAGCCCTCCCAACGTCAGCACTTAGAAATTATCAATCGTAGTGGTGAGCACCTGCTGGCTTTAATTAATGATGTGTTGTCGATGTCCAAGATTGAGACGGGGCTCGTCTCGCTCAACGAAACCTGTTTCGATTTGTTTGCGCTATTAGACAGCCTGGAACACATGCTATGGGCCAGGGCTGATGCCAAGGGATTGAACCTGAGGTTTGAGCGATCGCCCGCTCTCCCCCAATACCTGCACGCGGACGAAGGCAAACTGCGTCAGGTATTGATCAACTTGCTGAGCAACGCCATTAAGTTTACCTCTGTGGGCAACGTCCTATTGCGAGCCCA
>JBCCNE010000579.1:0-3146 GCA_039026015.1 Cyanobacteria bacterium P01_C01_bin.70
ACCCGGGAAAAACGCGACGGGAATGAACACTGCCATCAGCACCAGCGAGGTCGCAATCACGGCTCCAGTCAGTTCCTGCATGGCACTGATCGCAGCTCTGGCGGGCGTCATCCCTAAATCCTGAATTTTGCGGGAAATATCCTCGACGACGACAATCGCATCGTCCACCACCATACCGGTAGCCAGCGTCAGCCCAAACAAGGTCAGGCTATTGATGGAAAAGCCAAAGATTTTGATGATGGCGAAGGTACCAATCAACGCCACTGGAATCGTAACCGCCGGAATAATCGTGGTGCGCCAGTCCTGCAAGAAAACAAAAATGACGAACACTACCAGCAGCACCGCTTGAATCAGCGTCCACACCACTTCAGTCATGGACTGTTCTACATAGTCGGTGGTGTCAAAGCCAATGCCGTATTCCATACCGGGGGGAAACTGCTCTCCTAGGCGAGCCATCTCATCTTTGACGCCCCGCGCTACTTCCAGCGCATTACTGCCGGGGAGCTGATAAATCCCTAGACCGATCGCCTCCTGCCCGCGAAATCGTAAAAAGGTACCGTAATTTTCTGCCCCTAGTTCAACTCGACCCACATCGCTGAATTTCACCAATTCATCGTTGGCGCCAGTCTTAATAATCAGATCTTCGAACTCTTCAATACTTTGAAGGCGACTGATCGCTCGTAAATCGATTTGATACTGCTGATCGCTATCGGCAGGCGGCTGCCCCAATTGTCCCGCCCCTACCTGCACATTTTGCTCGCGCAGAGCATCAACGACGTCGTCAGCCGTCAGGTTTCGGCTCGCCAACTGCTGCGGATTAAGCCACAGCCGCACCGCATAAGTCCGTTCACCAAAGATGACGACATTGCCCACGCCCTCAATGCGTCTTAAGGCATCCACGATGTAAAGGTCAGCGTAGTTGCTCAAAAAAACGTCGTCATAGCTGCCGTCGTCGGTGTAGACGCTCATCGCCAGCAGAATATTGCTGCTTTCTTTGCTAACGGTGATCCCCGTTTGCAATACCGGTTCAGGCAGTTGCGGTTCGGCCAGGGATACGCGATTTTGCACGTCAACGGCAGCGATATCCTTGTCACGAGTGGAGTCGAAAGTCACCGTAATAGAGCTGGTGCCGCTGTTGCTGCTGTTAGAGGTCATATACCGCAGCCCTTCGACCCCGTTGATCTCCCGCTCCAGAATGTTGGTGACGGTTTTCTCCACCGTCTCTGCATCCGCGCCGATGTAGTTGGCCTGGACGCTGATTTGGGTAGGGGCGATGTCAGGAAACTGGGCAATGGGCAGGGTGGGAATGCTAATGGCCCCGACTAGCAGCAGAATAATGGCGCAAACCGCCGCAAAAACCGGACGTTTGATGAAGAAATTAACGAACATAGGGGTTCCTTAAGACGGGTTGCGATCGCGCAAAACGAATAGAATGCAGCGTCAGTTCACAAGATATTTATATAGACATTGCCGCTAAGACTGAGGTTCTGCTTCTGACTCTGTCCCTTCTGGCGGCGGCTCCTCGGCCTCAGACTTTGGCAAAATCGGCATACCATCCTGCAAGTTTAAAATGCCCGAAACGACAATAGTTTCTCCCGAATCCAGTCCACTCAGAATTTCGTAGCGGTTGCCCTGTAGGCTACCGAGCTGCACCGGACGCAGACGGGCCACCTGCTCTGGGGCGGGCGTCTCCGGCGGCAGGGCCTCTGGCGGCGGCAGCTCCTCCTCAGTGCCCTCCTCCGCCACGTAGACAAACGACTGTCCCCCGAGTCGGGTGATGGCAGCGGTGGGTACTAACACCCCAGTGGCCTCCGCCCAGATCAGACGCGCTTCTACTTTCTGCGCGTCCTGTAGCTGCCCTTGAGCATTCTCAAACCGCGCTTTGACCAGTACCGTCTGGGTATCGGCATCCGCTTGGGGAGAAATAAAGCTGATGCTGCCAGTGGCGATCACCGTCTCGCCGGACGCTTCCAATAGCTCTACCGGTAGCCCCAAACGCAGGCGCTCGCGGCGCTCAATGGGCACCTGCAAATCTAACTCTAGGGTGGCATTTTCGGTGATGTTGGCAATCACCGAGCTGGGAGTTACATAGTCCCCGAGCTTGATGTCCAAATCGCCAATCGTGCCGGTAATGGGAGCGGTGACCGTACGGTCTTGAAGGCTTTCCTGAGCCGCAGCTTGATTGGCCCGAGCCTGCTCCAAACTGGCGCTGGACTGGTTTAGGTTGGCTCGGGCAGCAGCAATCTCATCCCGAGCCGAGGCCAACGTTGCTTGGGCTACCTCTAAATCGCGACGAGCTAAATCTAATTCCTGCTGCGACTGCGCCCCCTGCTCAGTCAACTGCTGCGTGCGACCAAATTCGGCTTCTTCGAGCGCCAGCTCGGCTTCTAGTTCTGTTTGACGAGCCAGCAACGCCTGTAGCGATGATGAGGCCGACTGGCGAGCTGATTCGGCAGCCGCGACAGTAGCGGCAGCCGCGTCGAACTCGGCCTGGGTACGATCTGGGCTGATTAGCACCAGAGGTTGTCCAGGGCTCACGCGATCGCCCGCGCTCACAAACACTTGAGTCACCCGTCCAGACACCTCAGGCTGCAGCACAACGCCTGTTTGCGCTTCCAAACTCCCCAAAAACTCAGAAGAATCTTGCACGGTGCCGGTTTGCACTGACTCTAGCTCGACCGTCGCTCCGGGTGGCATGCCGCCCATGCTGCCGCGGCCTCGAGCGCTTAAAAAGCGCCAGCCAAAGAAACCGCCTATCAGGAATAAGATGCCAATGCTGCCAACAATAAGCCAACGCCCCGGCCCCGACTGACTCTGACCAATAGTGCTAGCTGACATCGGCTCTGAAGAAGAAATGTTTGGTGCAGTCATCACCAACCCTCGGAGTTAAACTGAACGGTTTAGGTAATTCCCATCCATCATAGTAGAACCCATATACTTTTGTCCGCATTTCATACTAAGGGTCCTTTCATCTATTTTGACAAGCCGCCGTTACTTGGCTGAGAGCGCTCGATCACGACAGCCTCAGGGGGCTGTGCCAAGAATAGAATTTCTGCCGGACTAGAGCGATCGTCACCAGTGCTCCGTCAAAAAAAGACTCACAAAACTACAGTAGGTCAGATGTTGGCAGGGTGTCGAGAATTGGG
>JBCCNE010000580.1:0-3135 GCA_039026015.1 Cyanobacteria bacterium P01_C01_bin.70
CCAGCGATCGGCCAGCAGCGCCGCATGCTCAAAGGCAGGCACCCCCGGCGGCGCCAGTAGGATTAACTGCTTGATTTTCATGGAGCGGTGATCAAGAGTACTTTATCAAATATGACTTTTTAGAGGATACTCTCGCCTTTAAGAACGGCGGCATAAGGAAATCTAAAATCTTCACGGCTACAGCCGAAAGCTCTTCTGAGTCAAGGATTCTGGTCACATCGTCCAGGACTTACGGGATAGAAAAATTGTAAAAAGATAGGGCTCTGGGAAAGAACCTTGCTTCTTTTTTCCTGAAGCTGCAGATGGGAAGCCTGAAAGCGCTGTCAGCCCCCACCTCGAATCGAAAATCCCCAAATTGGCCGCTGCCACGCTGATAAATCGTGTTATCTAGACAGTTGCTTAACCCGCCAGCCGGTGTAGGTCAACAGTCCCGTAGCTCCAGCCGCGTAAACAAATCCGCTGGGAATGCCGGCAAACGCGATCGCCAGACTACCTGCCCACAGCGTTAAGGCGTAAATGAACAGCACCGCCCAACGATGGGAAAGCCCCGCCTTAAGCAGGCGATGGTGCAGATGGCGTTTGTCGGCCACAAACGGGGAATCGCCGGTGCGAATGCGATCGACGATAACGGCTGACATATCGAGGATAGGCACCGCCAAAATCAGGTAGGGCAGCAGCACGGCAACGGTCGTGACGCTCTTGATAAGGCCAATTACGCCCACTCCAGCAAGGGTAAAGCCGATAAAATAGGAGCCGCCGTCACCCATAAAAATCTTGGCGGGATTGAAGTTATAACGCAAAAAGCAGAGAGAGCCCCCGGCCAGCGCGGCGGCAATCAGCGCGGCGGCGGGTTGGGCCATAAACAAGCTCACCACTAGCATAATCAGGGCAGCGATGCCGCAGACGCCTGCGGCTAGGCCATCCAGGCCGTCAATCCAGTTGATGGCGTTGGTCATGCCCACCAGCCAGACAATGGTGATGGGTAAGCTAATCCATACTGGCAGCGATACCAACCCAACAAAGGGAATGCTCAGAAAGTCGATACTGACGCCAACATGCCAGGCGATCGCCGCGATCGCCGCCTGCATTAGCAAGCGACTGGAGGCTGACAACCCAAACAAATCATCCAGCAGGCCAATCAGGAAAAAGGCAAAACCGCCCAGGGTTACCCCCCAAATCTCGTACTCGTCGGTCGGGCTCAAATGGGTACCAGAAGCGTCAATAAACCCACCGGTCCACCAGACAAATAGCAGAGAAATTAAAGTTCCTAAAAAAATGGAGATGCCGCCGAGGCGTACCATCGGCTGAGTGTGAACCTTGCGCCCGCCGGGAATATCTACCCGGCCACATTTCAGGCCAAGGCACCGCACAATGGGCGTTGCGACCAAGACAACCGCCCCAGAAATGATAAAGGCCAACAGATGGTAAAGCTGAAAAGGAGGCATAGGACTCGCTTCAACCAGGGTGCAGAGCAGCAACCAGCGTCAATACAGAACAGATTCGCGACCACATACTACGGCCCTTGGCAAAAGCTGGAGCTTGCTAATAGAGGATCATGGCCTCTTTTAACAACCTGTAGGAAATTACTGTTGCTGTAAAGCTCCATGAAGGATATGACAGATCACAAAGATTGTCTACTGTCATCTCTCCCATGGAGCTTGCGGTCGTTGAAACGATGGCGGCCAACCGAAAATTTACACGAGCACTGGTTTCGGCTGGGCTAGATGAGGATACAGGGGAAAGCGATCGCACAGGGCGGCGACGCGACGCCGACAGTTTTCCCGCACCAGGTCATCATCGGGATTCGTCAGGCGATCGGCGATGATGTCGGCAATTTCGGCAAACTCTGGCGTATCCAGGCCGCGAGTAGTCATGGCGGGAGACCCCAGACGCAGACCACTGGTGACAAACGGCGACTCGGGATCAAACGGCACAGTGTTTTTGTTGGCCGTAATGTTGACTTCACTAACCAGCCTGTCGGCCTGCTTGCCGGTCAAACCGACAGAGCGCAGATCCACCAGGATTAAATGGTTGTCGGTGCCGCCAGACACGAGCTTTAGGCCGCGTGCTTGCAGGCGCTCGCCCATGGCCTGCGCATTGGCCACTACCTGCTGAGAATAGTCCTTGAATTCAGGCTGCAGGGCCTCGCCAAACGCCACCGCCTTCGCGGCAATCACATGCTCCAGTGGCCCCCCTTGAGAACCGGGAAACACTGCTTTATCAAACTTTTTGCCCAGGTCGGCCTCACGGGTCAAAATCAGTCCGCCTCGCGGCCCTCGCAGGGTCTTGTGAGTGGTCGTTGTGACCACATCACAGTAAGGTACTGGATTAGGGTGAACCCCTGCCGCCACGAGTCCGGCAATGTGGGCAATATCGGCCAGCAGGTAAGCGCCTACCTCGTCGGCGATCGCCCGGAAGGGCGCAAATGGAATCACGCGCGGATAGGCTGAATAGCCGCAGATGATGAGTTTCGGCTTGTGCTTCAGGGCTAAATCGCGAATCTGGTCGAAGTCCAGCACCTCGGTGTCGGGATTGACGCCATACTGCACCACGTTGAACCATTTGCCAGAAACGTTTACCGGTGAGCCGTGGGTCAAGTGGCCACCGTGGGACAAGTCCATACCCAAAATAGTGTCACCGGGCTGCAGCAGCGCTAGAAACACCGCGAAGTTAGCTTGAGCCCCCGAGTGCGGCTGCACGTTGGCGTGGGCGGCGTCAAACAGTTCCTTGACCCGCGCGATCGCCAGGCTTTCAACCTGATCAATAAACTCACAGCCACCGTAGTAGCGCTTACCGGGAAGCCCTTCAGCATACTTGTTGGTCAACACCGAGCCCTGAGCTGCCATCACCGCTGGTGATGCGAAGTTTTCGCTGGCGATTAGCTCTAGATGCTGGCGCTGGCGCTGGAACTCACTCGCCACCATGCCTGCGACCTGCGGATCGCTGTTCTGGAGAATCTCTAAAATTGATTGCGTCACGGCTTTCAACCCCAAATAACCGATTTGTCTCGTTGTGTTCGCTCACGATCGCGTAGTCGCCAGAGGGTTCCCTCATGTCCTGCCTCAAGTGGCTTAGTTGTGCGCACGGATCACTCCCCAACCCCACATCAAAGCGGTATTGACTGCGGCAGAGAGA
>JBCCNE010000581.1:0-3120 GCA_039026015.1 Cyanobacteria bacterium P01_C01_bin.70
CTCGGGCGGGGATGGTCAATCTTTGCTGCGATCGCCACACAGTCAGTTAACCGAAGGCAGTATCATCACAAAATACATCTATCGCACGTAAGGACGCCGTTTCTTTCTGATTGCCGTACTGTTTGCTCAAGCTGCCAATGTGCTGCTGCTCTCCAGCTCGCCGATTTTAGGTAGCTATTGGTTCGATACCGTGGCGCTGGTCTTTCTGCTGGGTCTTTCAGCCTTCTTTTCTGGCTCAGAGACCGCCATTACGGCGCTGGATAATCTCAAGCTGCGATCACTGATTCAAGAAACGGGCGATCCGGATCGCGTCTTTACGCTTGTACTCAAGCAGCGCACTCGCTTTATCATCACTCTGCTGGTGGGTAATAACCTGATAAATAATGTTGCCGCCATTTTGACCAGCAATTTATTTGCCATCTGGTTTGGCAGCGCCGGATTAACCATTGCGGCAATAGTAATCACGATATTACTTTTAATTTTTGGGGAAATCACCCCCAAGTCTTTGGCCATCAGCAATGTCCTGTCCTTCTTTCAGGCAGCAGTGCGGCCCATTTATTGGCTTTCCCGGCTGTTGACCTGGCTATACATTATTCCGGTGCTGGAAAATGCCACCACTCGATTGATTCGACTGATCCAAAGGGGGCAAAAACAGCCCACAGAATCCGTCCGCGATTTACAACTGCTCATCGAAGTGCTGGGAGGACACGGCAAGCTTGACTTCGATAAGCGTCAGCTTCTCAACCGAGCGCTGCGTCTCGATCAGCTGCAGGCGCGGGCGCTGGTCAAGTCGCGCATTGACATGCAAACCATCGCCCAAGACGCCAGCCTCAGCGATTTAGTGCAGCTCTGCCTCAAAACCGGCTATTCCCGCATTCCCGTGCAGGAAGATTCCAAAGATCAAATTGTTGGCGTCGTACATCTCAAGCGGGCGCTTCAGGAACTAGCCAAACTGGAAAACGCGGATCAAAGCGACGGCCCGGTCACGCTGGCCATGCGCCCACCGTTTTATGCTCCAGAAGGCCAGCCCACTGCCGTTTTGCTAAAGCAAATGCTGCAGCAGCGGTTTCACATGGTGATCGTGGTGGATGAGTTTGGTGGCACGGTCGGCCTTGTAACGCTGGAAGACATCTTAGAAGAGCTGGTGGGAGAAATCTATGACGAAAGCGATCGCCCAGCCCGCAATCAGCCGCCATCGGTCGTACCCAATATCAACTCCTATTGATAGACTCTCTCAGCTTTCAGGGTCATTGTCTCCGGTCAGGTATTGCTCGAAGCTCAGCCGCTGGGTTATCGTCATTGCTAACAGTCTTCCTGGCTTTGATTCAATTGTGGCATTCTCTTCGGATTCAATTGCGTAAGTCCTCATCTTGAGAGTAGTCTTCTTTACTTGCTGAGCAAGCAAATTCTTGTGACAAAGGTCGAATAATGACATTCTCTAGTTCACAGACCGATAACTCTGAAGCTGATATACAAGCTTATGTTGAGCAAACAGCGGCGCTACTGGGATTAGCGCTGCCAGATGAGATTTTTCCGCAAGTCGTCGAAAATTTTGAGCGCGTCGCTATTATTGCTCAACCAGTACTTGACTTTGAACTGCCCGACACAGCGGAACCAGCCGCTATATTCGAGCCTTAAGAACGGCTCTCGTATCCCTTTTCCGCTTTTGCCATCACCGCCCTTTGTAGAGACGAGTCAGAGATGCCTTTTCCCGCCGATGCTGCTGCAATCGCCACTGCCGTGCAACAGGGCGAGACTACTGCCACCGCCGTCATTCAAAGCGTACTTCAGGATATTGACCAGCGCGATCGCGCGCTCAACTGCTTCACCTCAACGGTCGCCGAGCGGGCTCTAAAGAGAGCAGGGCAAATTGATCAGGCCAGACAAGCGGGGCAGCCCCTCGGCCCCTTGGCAGGAGTCCCTTTTGCCGTCAAAAATTTGTTTGATATTGCGGGAGAGGTCACCCTAGCGGGGTCAAAAATTAATCGCGACCACCCGCCCGCCCGCCAAGATGCCACTGCAATCACGCGGTTAGAGCAGGCCGGAGCGGTTTTGGTGGGCGCGCTCAACATGGATGAGTATGCCTATGGCTTCGTCACGGTTAACCATCACTATGGAGCGACGCCTAATCCCCATGCCCCGACGCGAGTTGCCGGCGGGTCTTCCGGCGGTTCCGCCGCCGCGGTGGCCGCCAACTTGGTGCCGTTGACTTTAGGCTCAGACACCAATGGTTCAATTCGGGTGCCCGCAGGGCTGTGCGGAGTCTACGGGCTCAAACCAACGTATGGACGACTCTCACGAGCGGGAGTAGCGTTGTTTTCTACCAGCTTGGATCACATTGGTCCGCTTGCGCGATCGCTGCGGGACATCGCTGTCAGCTTCGATGCCATGCAGGGAGTTGATGCTCGCGATCCGATTTGTACCAGCCGCGCCCCTGCGGCGACGTTGCCAGCCCTTGAAGATGGCCTTGATGGTCTGAAAATTGGCCTTTTGGCAGACTACTTTGAACGGGGTTTGCAGCCCGAAGTAGCATCGGCCCTTGCTCGTGTGACGACGGCGCTGAATATTTCTCAAAAAGTGACGCTGCCAGAGACCGGTCGCGCCCGCGCCGCCGCCTATTTGATTACGGCCAGCGAAGGCAGTCAACTTCATCTTTCTCAGCTCCAATCGCAGCTGATGGAGTTTGACCCAGCCACCCGCGATCGCTTCGTTGCTGGAGCCCTGATCCCCCAATGCTGGTATTTGCAGGCCCAACGCCTGCGACGCTGGTTTCAAGCTCAGGCAAAAGCAGTTTTTGAGCAAGTCGATATTTTGATTGCGCCCACGACTCCCTGCGTCGCGCCGTTTCTTGACCAGGAAACGATGCTGCTCGAAGGGCAGTCGGTGCTGATGCGGCCTCATCTAGGGCTTTATACACAACCACTGTCGTTTATCGGTCTGCCGGTGCTGTCAGTACCGGTGGCACAGTCGGGTAAGCTGCCGATTGGCATTCAGATTATTGCCGCACCCCATCGAGAAGCCCAGATTTTAAGCGTCGCTCGCTGGCTAGAACGTCAAAACGTCATCGCTCCCCATCCGTACACTCCATGATTGCCCCTGTTAAGGTTTTTCCTTCCGCAA
>JBCCNE010000582.1:0-3097 GCA_039026015.1 Cyanobacteria bacterium P01_C01_bin.70
AAACCGCACTGGATTTGAGGGATTAGTAAGATTACGATTAGTTGCAAAATAAACAGTTGTCATAGTCTTTCTCTTGATTGTCCAAATTTAAGCAAGCCTGACGTGAAGCAGTAAACGTCCTTGTAAAACGCGGGAACTATGCCCAGGAGCGGCACCAACCGTCACCAGAGGGCGCAAACGTCCCCTCAGCATAGATCTGAGTCTCCGAAACAGGCTCTAGCGCGCAATAAACCTTCAGTTCTCACAACAGATCGCTAATCAACTTTGGCAGAGATATTAAAGTGCCTCTGAGATGGTCAAAAGTGAAATAAGCAGCAAAGCCATCATCTGAGGAGATTGCCGCTAGCGGCTTGCGATGCCTACAGACGTGACCAAAAGATTGTGGTTCAATCGCTGTTTTAGAGAATTGCTGGCGGCGATCGCGAAGCCCGACCATTGCTCCTGAGTTTGATACTGTGGAGCAGGACTTGGCAGCAGGTGATGTAGGAACCCCCACATGCTTTGGAGTTGGCGCAAGGATGAGGATTTACGGCAGGTAGTCGCAATCGCTGCAGGCTTCTTTCTGATCTTGGCGAGCCTGCTGCTGCACCGCTACTTTACCTATTACGCCTCCTACGACCAAGGCATTTTCAATCAGGTCTTTTGGAACAATGCCCACGGCAATTTCTTCCAGAGCACCTTGTCATCCCAGCTATCGACCAACGTGATTCATGCTGGGGAACTACCCAGTGTGAACTATCGCCGGCTGGGACAGCATTTCACTCCGGCGCTGCTGATTTGGTGGCCGCTTTACAAACTTTTGCCGTCCCCAGCAACTTTATCAGTCCTCCAGGCAGGGTTTGCGGCGATCGCCGGCGGGCTGCTCTACTGTCTGGCCCGTTGCCATTTAACCCATCGGCTGGCCCTGGCAATGATGGTGAGCTTTTATGGAGCGCTGGCCGTTTTCAATCCGTATCTGGCGAATTTTCACGATTTAGGGCAGATTCCCCTGTTGATCTTTGGCCTGCTGCTGGCGATGGAGCATCGCCGCTGGAGTATCTTCGGGCTGCTGTGTCTAGCAATTTTGGCCGTGCGCGAAGACAGCGCGATCGCGCTATTTGGCGTCGGCGCTTACCTGCTGGCCAGTCGTCGTCATCCCTGGGTGGGCACTGGAGTCTGCGCCCTCAGCGTTGGCTACTTCGTGCTGGTCACCAATGTTTTCATGCCTATCTTCTCCGACGACATTTCCAAACGCTTTATGATCGAGGAGTTTGGGCAATACATTGACAGCGCCGAGGCGTCCACTTTGGAGGTGCTCTGGGCCATGATCAGCCAGCCAGGGCTGCTGCTGCGAGAGCTGATTTCCCCCCTCGACGGCACCTTGGAATATCTTGCGGGCCATTGGCTACCGCTGGCGTTTGTGCCGGCCCTATCGCCCACTAGCTGGATCATGGCGGGGCCGCCGCTGCTCAAACTGACCCTGACAGAAGGGGATTCCGGACTGGACACCAGCATTCGCTATGCGCTCAATGTGGTGCCTGGGATGTTTTATGGCGCCATTATCTGGTGGTCTGGTCAAGGCTGGCGGCGCTTCGGGCAACCGCTGGCGGCTCTGACTATCCGCCGCCCCTCGCGAAATATGCGCCGCTTTTGGAGCTTTTGTCTGGTTGTTTCTTTGGTCATCGTGCCCTTGGCTAATCCCAGTCGGGCATTTTCGTTTGCTGTGCCAGACTCATTTCAGCCCTGGGTCTATGTGCCGCCGCCGCAACAGTGGCGGCGCGCCCAAGCAATCAACGCCATGTTGGCGGCGATTCCCCCCGAGGCGAGCGTCACGGCTTCAACCTATATCGTGCCTCACGTTTCGGGACGTCGAGCAATTTTGCGCATGCCCCGCATTGACTATTTGGATGACGCTGGAGACGTGCAAACGGTCGATTATATTGCAGCGGATTTTTGGCGGCTGCGGCGCTATCAGGTGGCGTTCGGCCGTGATCGCGATCGCTACGAAACTTTCATTCCGGCCATCAACAACCTGATTGACAGCGAGCAATATGGCCTGATCGAGGCTCGCGATGGCTTAGTTTTATTACAGCGTCACCAACCGTCTAATCCGGCGGCTCTGCTTGACTGGCAAGCCTTTTTAGCCGACGACGAAGCTTAAATACAAATGTATTCAAGCTATCCCCGGTTGGCCCCGTCACCCGGTATCGTAGAGCTATGGGATATGAGCCACTGCACCACAAATATCGGCCCCAGACCTTCACCGAGTTGGTGGGGCAAGACGCGATCGCCCAAACCCTGAGCCGGGCGCTGGAGCAGCAGCGCATCGCCCCCGCCTATCTGTTTTGCGGCCCGCGCGGCACCGGCAAAACCTCCAGCGCTCGCATTTTAGCCAAGTCGCTGAATTGCTTATCGCATCCGGTACCGAGTCCCCAGCCCTGTGGTGAATGCGAGGTCTGTCGCGGCATCAGCAGCGGCTCTATTCTCGACATTGTAGAAATTGACGCCGCTAGTAATACGGGCGTTGACAACATTCGCGAGCTCATTGAGCGGGCTCAGTTTGCCCCCGTCCAGTGCCGCTACAAGGTTTATGTGGTGGACGAGTGTCACATGCTCAGTACGGCAGCGTTCAATGCCCTGCTGAAGACCCTGGAGGAACCGCCAGAACAGGTGATTTTTGTGCTGGCGACCACCGATCCTCAACGGGTGTTGCCCACCATTATTTCTCGCTGTCAGCGGTTTGACTTTCGCCGCATTCCCCTAGAGGCAATGGTGAGCCATTTGCAGGCGATCGCCCGCCAGGAAACCATCGACATTACGGAAGACGCCGTGCGTTTGGTGGCCCAAATTGCCCAAGGGGGGCTGCGCGACGCCCAAAGTCTGCTGGATCAACTCAGTCTGTTGGCCCCACCCATCAGCGCTGAAAAGGTTTGGGATCTGGTGGGAGCGGTGCCCGAGCGCGATCTGTTGGCCTTAGTGCAGGCAATCGCCGCTGATGATGGCGTCACCACCCTCGATACTGTCCGACGGCTGATGGACCGGGGCCGTGAACCGATAATTGTGCTGCAAAATTTGGCCGGTTTTTATCGTGATTTAACGATTGCGAAAACGGCGGGCG
>JBCCNE010000583.1:0-3091 GCA_039026015.1 Cyanobacteria bacterium P01_C01_bin.70
TTATGCTGCCGGAGTATTGGGTAGCTAAGTGATGACAGCCCCTAGAAGCGCTGGCTAAACCTAGGTTTCGCCGAATCCTGGTGCCGAGTAAGTGCTCTTACCGCCGCCCCACAGAGGCCCAATAACTTTTGGCTGAAGCAGGATATGACCTGAAATTGCAACTAAATCTTCTTCCGTTAAGCTTCGCATTTTTGGGTAAATGTCGGCGCTCTTTTTGCTCGGATGAAGCTGAGAAATTTCAGTCAGCCCATCGTAAGTGGTGGGACTTTCCAGATAATCCACGAGAGCCTGAAGATTATTTCGAGGGGGCAAAGCTCCCGCCAAACTTGCAGGGTCTAACCCTACCGTGGGATTGGTTCTTGTGATACCGCCGTTGTGGCAGATGCTACAAGCATAGTTAAATTGTTTGCGCCCCCGAGAAACTTGCTCTAGGGATAAGACAACAGTATCTCCTTGTTCATTGAGCGGGATGGTGCGCGTCGCCTCATCCAACTCTGCTGCGACAGCGGGAGTGCTAAAAAACTGGCTCATGACCAGCACCGCGATCGCAGCTAGCCAAATGCATTTCTTAAGCATGGTTCTCCTCAAAGGTTTTTATGGCTAGCCAATACAAAACACAGTGAACTCTTTTCTCCAGCGTTGCCCTCTGGTTCAACAATGCCACTAGATTTCAACATTGTTCAATGCTTGCTCTCAAGCATGCAGCCAAAGACCAAACGCAAATGAGTGTTAAGTTCTTCTCATATTCTTTATCATGCCACCGAATGGTTTGATTCCCAAAGCGTTTCACACATTGCCGCAACTTCAGCAGCGCTAGCCCACTATGAAAGTGCAACGTGGTGGTTAGACGATACAGGCAATGGCTTTAGAGGCGACGAGGGCACCGGTTGGTGCAGGCGGATTAGTTTTGCTAATGTTGGCTTCAATTCGGTACGGGGCACGATGACATCCACAAAGCCGTGCTTCAGCAAATATTCTGCCGTTTGAAAGTCATCGGGCAACTTTTCTCTAACAGTTTGCTCAATTACGCGGCGTCCAGCAAACGCAATTAAGGAATCGGGCTCGGCCACAATCACATCACCTAACATGGCGAAACTGGCCGTCACTCCCCCAGTTGTGGGATGTGACAGAATCGGCAGGTATAGCAGCTTGGCCGCACGATGGCGTTCCAGCGCGCCCGAAATTTTAGCCATTTGCATCAGGCTCAGCATACCCTCTTGCATGCGGGCACCGCCAGATGCACAGACGATGATGACGGGCAACTCTAGCTTGGTGCTGTGCTCAATCATCCGGGTTAATTTTTCGCCCACGACTGAACCCATGCTGCCGCCCATGAATTGAAAGTCCATGACGCCCAAGCCAACAGCTAAGCCGTCAAGTTTGCCGACCCCAGTCTGCACCGCATCGGTCAACTCAGTGCGAGCCTGCATGTCTTTAAGGCGATCGCTGTATGCCTTGCGATCGCGAAACCTTAGAGGATCTTGGGGGCGAATTTGAGTATCTAAAGGCTGCCAGGTGTCGGAGTCAATGAGTTGATGAATCCGGGCTTCACTAAAGACTCGATGGTGATGCCCACATTCCAGACAAACCGATTGGTTGGCTTCAAGATCTTTGGTGTAAGTCATTACACCACACGCTTCACACTTAGACCATAAGCCATCCGCGATTTCCCGCTCCTGTCGTTCTTGACTGATGGGGCCAGATTGCCGACGATTTGCAAACCAATCAAACAGGGACATAACTTCTGAGAAACATTCATACCGTGAGAACACATTCCCACATAGGCGGGATGAAAATCATCCTATCGGGTTTAGTTACCCCTGGTCGAATCAGGGGCATCCAAATGGTTTGCCCAAAACACCAGATGATTTTTATCGCTAACGAAACTGTGACGGTCTCAAGCTGTATACTATCGCCCACAGCCTCAGAGAATCAGGCCGTAAAACCTCAAGGAACAGACATCTGGCCTCCAATCTTGCAGTGGAGTGCTCAGAACTAGTTGAGATACAGGATTTGCTTCTTCTGAAGTGCGTTTTCAGGGTGCTCCGATTAAAGATGAAGAATTTCAAAGCAATTGCCGCTTCGGTGGGCAAGGGCATTGCAGATGATGCTCTTAAAGACGAAGACAATGGCTGCTGGCTGCAAATGCTGCCTCCAGAGACCCAAGCTCGCTGGCAAAGGCGGTTTTATTGCATTCGCTGGGTTGATCGACTGGCCGAGCAAGATTATCTTGTGCATCCAGGAGGCCAGCAATTTTCAGCGTTTTACCAAGCCTGGAAAGCTTTACGGCATCAAGGCGCGGTCGCGCGTGATGATACCCAATGGCCAGTGCTGCAAATCCTCGCGGAAGACTGGTTTTGCCAGCCCAAATCGCAGGATCAGGCTGAAATTGCCGCTTGGGATGAGTACCTTGAGGCGATCGCAGATTATCATCAGCCGGGCTTGACCCTCGACACTTTGCAAGACTACGAAATTATGCTGGATCGTTTGGCAGGAAGCTGCTTTCAGTTGTTGCCAGATTTGCATCCTCACCAGCGATCGCTTGCCCGACAATTCGGCTGGGTTGACCAGTTTTACAACAATCTTCGTGACCTCTACGAAGATTCGCAGCAGAGAATTTGCTATTTTCCTACCGACGTGCTGGCTCAATTTGGCTTAACCCGACAAGCCATCTTGGACTCCAGCTGCCTGAGTCATCCAGGCTATCGACCGCTGATGGAATTTTGGATAGAAGACTATCTGTCGACGCTGCGACAACACAAGCTCGATCTTTTGCAGTCTGAGGATTTGCAACCCGCTTGGCAGCAGCTAGCAGGCTGGTTTAACCATCGTTATCAACGCATTGAAATGGTCATACGGGATTGTCATTACGATTTTGTGGTCTTTGCGCAGCAATACTGGAGCCTTGTGGCGCAAGAGTTATCGCAAAAGCAACGGGGGTAAACAAGTTATCTCTAAGGCTCCACATACTGCTAACAGCGCCATAAATCCCTCGATTTTTAGACAACATTAATCTCGGCCAAAACCATAGACTTGCAGCATTTCCTTTTCTGGGGAGCGCTCCCCAACTATCTGAGAGGTGCTTTACAAA
>JBCCNE010000584.1:0-3084 GCA_039026015.1 Cyanobacteria bacterium P01_C01_bin.70
ACCCGGCAAAATATCCAGCTGCGAGGTGTCCGTTTAGAAGATACTCCCGACATTTTTCGTCGCTTGAAAGAAGCCGACATGACGACGATGCAGTCGGGGTTCGACAACGTGCGGAACATTACCGGTTCCCCGGTGGCCGGCATTGATCCAGATGAGGTCGTTGATACTCGTGAGTTAGTGCAGCAGCTTCAAGATATGCTCACTAACTGCGGCGAAGGCAATGCCGACTTTAGCAATTTGCCTCGCAAGTTCAACATTGCCTTGGAAGGCAGTCGCGACAATTCTATCCACGCCGAGATCAACGACATTGCCTTTGTGCCCGCTGAACGAGAAGGCGAAATCGGCTTCAACGTGCTGGTGGGCGGCTATCTCTCGGCGCAGCGGTGCGCTGAAGCCATTCCCTTAGATGTCTGGATACCGCCAAATCAGCAGGTGCTGGATATTTCACGGGCAATTCTGACGGTCTACACCACCAACGGATTATCCGAGGGATTGCGCACCAAGCGTTCTAAAGCGCGGCTGATGTGGTTGGTGGAAAAATGGGGCCTCGACCGCTTTCGGTCTGAGATTGAGCAGGCGATGGGCCAGACGCTCTTGCCGGCAGCACCCGTCACCTTGATTGACCGCGATAAGCAAGACCACTTGGGTGTTCATCCTCAAAAGCAGCCGGGTTTTGTTTATGTCGGTCTACACGTGCCGGCTGGGCGGCTGTCGGCGGAGGTGATGTTCGAGCTGGCTCGTCTCGCCGATGTCTATGGCAACGGTGAGATTCGCCTAACGGTGGAACAGAACGTTATTCTGCCCTTTATTTCTGAGGACAGTGTGCCAATTCTCTTGGCAGAGCCCCTGTTGCAGAAACTGCAGATTGCGCCACCGCCCCTGTCGCGATCGCTGGTCTCCTGCACAGGGAATAAATACTGCAATTTTGCGCAGATCGAGACTAAAGGCCGCGGGGTGGCGATCGCGCAGCAGCTAGACGAAAAACTCCATATCCCGCAGCGGGTTCGCATTCACTGGACGGGGTGCCCGAATTCTTGTGGCCAGGCCCAGGCTGGCGACATCGGATTGATTGGCACTAAGACCCGTAAAGATGGCGAAACCGTTGAGGCAGTTGATATCTACATGGGGGGCAAGGTGGGCAAAGACGCCCAGCTGGGTGAGCTGATTCGCAAGTCAGTTCCCTGTGATGAACTGCCTGGAGTATTGACCGATTTGCTGGTTGAGAACTTTGGGGCTACGCCAAAGGCAGAAAAGATATTAGTCAACGCCTAACGCTGACTAACCGTAGCAACAGACTGTAACCGTAGCGCACAACTCGTCGAGTAATTGTTTTTGTCGAGTAATTGTTTTTAAGGAGAAACGACATGTTTGATTACACTGCACCCGCAGATTTAATGACGGCGACAGTCAAAGCTGGGCAGGTGAAAGCCCGCTTGAGCATCAAAGATCTGCTGATTCGCGGTCTTTACTCAGGGCTCGCTTTGGGGGTGGCAACCACTTTAGCGGTAACCGTTTCCGTACAGTCAGGCATTCCGTTCTTGGGGGCGGTTCTCTTCCCTTGGGGATTTGCGTCCATTGTTATTTTTGGGATGGAGCTGGTTACCGGTAATTTTGCGATTTTTGCCGCCTCCCTGTGGGCCGGCCGAGTTAGCTGGAACAGTACCCTGCGAAATTGGCTCTGGGTCTATATCGGAAACTTCATTGGCTGCTTGATCGCCGCGCTAATGATTAGCTATTCGCTCACCAATGCGGGAACCATCGCGCCGAGTCCGGTGGGTGAAAAGATTATGGAAATTGCTATGGCTAAGTCTGTTGCCGTGCGTGAGATGGGGCTTAACGGTTTCTTGCTCTTCATTGTGCGCGGTATCGTGTGTAATTTCCTGGTTTGCATGGCGGTCATGTTTGGCATGGTCAGTAAGTCAGTGCCAGGCAAAGTTCTCACCTGCTGGTGGCCGATCATGGCGTTCGTCGCCTTGGGCATGGAGCACATTGTCGTCAATATGTTCTTCCTATTGACGGGGATGACCTTAGGGGCTCCCATCACCGGCATGGATATGGTGCTTTGGGACTTCGTGCCGGTCACTATCGGTAACATCATTGGCGGCGGTATCTTTGTGGGTAGCCTGCTATATTTCACCCACGGTTCCAAAGTAAATGCCAATCTAGCGGTTGATTCCGTCTTTGAGCAGGAAGAAAAGCCTGCACAGCCCATCCGCTAGGACCCTGTAGGCGAGGGCAGGAGCATAAGCGAGATTCCCGCTGTGAAGGTGGTTGAGCGATCTGGCGTCTCCTAGTCCAGCGGTGATTTGTTATGGCTCTGGAAGTTAAAGGAGGTTGGCGTAACTGTCGGCCTCCTTTTTGTATTGATAGCTTTAGCCATCTAGGCTGATGCACGAAGCGGCATCTGGGTGTTTAGCGCATAGCCAGATAGCTCGCCGTCTTGTTCTAACGGAACTGGCGATGACTATACCCTCCCTTTCCCCGTCATCGACTGACGCCCGCGCCAAAACTTATTCGGGTGCCTCAGGAAAGATTTGTCTTCCGGTAGGGAATGCCCAATGCGGCTGGAGGCGTGGCTCTGCCAGCAATGCCCATTAGCGCCAAGAGGGCGGTGAGATAGGGCAGCATGGCTAGAAACTGATAGGGAATCGCCAAATCGAACGCTTGGATGCGTAGCTGCAGGGCTTCGGTGGCGCCAAACAGCAGGCAGGCGATCGCCGCTCCGACGGGATGCCAGCGCCCAAAAATCAGCGCCGCTAGGGCGATAAAGCCTTTGCCGGCACTCATTTCTTCCGTAAAAAAGTGCACGTGCACCAGAGTCAGATAGGCTCCCGCAAGTCCACACAGCGCCCCACAGGCAATCACGCTGAGATAGCGCACCCGACTAACCGAGACGCCAGCGGTATCTGCCGCTTGAGGCGCATTGCCCACTGCCCGCAAAAGCAGGCCCCAGCGAGTATAAAACAGTCCATAAGTGGTGAGCCCCACCAAGGCGATCAGCAGATAGAACAGCAGATCTTGGCGGAAAAAGAGGCCGACGACCGGCAGATTTTGCAACCCTGGAATGGGCATCGGGGTGATGAT
>JBCCNE010000585.1:0-3068 GCA_039026015.1 Cyanobacteria bacterium P01_C01_bin.70
AAGCACTTCCCCCTGGTCGGTCACCTGATCCTGGGCCGCGCAGCCGTTTTCGCTAATAAAGACAGAGAGATCGGGGCGGTTTAGGGTGGTGCTAACGTGGCGCACGCCCCAATACAGACTTTCGGGAACCACTTGCAGCCAAGGCATGTGTAATCGAGGATAGCCCTTAGGAAATGGCAGCACTTCGTAACCTAAAGGATTGTCCGCCGCGCGGACGTAGACACCACTGTAGACGTTAAAGCCGAGGGCATCGAGCGGTTGGTGAATGATCTCCAGATCGTCCGGTTCCACATCGGGAGCCTGATCGCCGATTTGCTCTAGCCAAGTCGGGCTGTACTGTCCAGTCAGAGCTGGAAAAATAATGCCGCCGTTGGTGCCGACGGTATGAAAAGCAGTTTGGGCAGCGGTAATGTCAGCGGGAGTTTCAGTGAGGGGCACAGTGGCGAGATAGTTATCGACTAGGGCCACCTGGCAGGGCTGCGGTGAGGCGGCGCGAATGGCCTGACAGCCCAGACCGTGAGCGAGCAACGCATGATGAGAAGTTTGCCAAACAGCCTTGAGGGAGTCCACGATGGTGCCGGGGGCGTGGGGCGGTACTTGGTTGACGCCGTAGCCCAGATGCGTAAAGCAAAAAATTTCGTTGAGGGTCATCCAGTGGGTGACGCGATCGCCGAGCGCTTTGACCACCACCGTCGCATAGTCGGCAAAGTCGTGGGCCATCTGGCGATCGCGCCAGGAACCATAGCGTTCCTCCAGCGCCTGGGGACTGTCCCAGTGAAAGAGTGTGACGTGGGGAGTAATGTCATGAGCCAGCAGCGCATCTATCAGACGCTGATAAAAGGCGAGTCCGGCATCGTTTACCAGGCCAGTGCCATCAGGGAGAAGGCGCGGCCAAGATAAGCTAAAGCGATAGTGTTTTACTCCTAAGTCTGCTAGCAGTTGCACATCGTCTAGATAGCGATGGTAATGGTCGCAGGCGATCGCCCCAGTGTCCCCATTGAGCACTCGACCGGGCTGCTCGCTAAAGCTATCCCAGACGCTGGAGCCTCGCCCCTCAACCTGCGTAGCCCCCTCAATTTGATAAGCCGCAGTCGCTGTACCCCACTGAAAATCGGGTGGAAACGTTAAGGCCATGAAGCTGCTTGCACCACCTTTGGGAACTGTACATAAAAAGTTGAGCCGACTTGGGACGTACTTTCGGCCCAAATTTTGCCGCCCATTAGCGCTACGATCGCCTCCACGATTGCTAATCCTAAGCCGGTACCGCCATGGCGGCGGCTATGGCTCTGATCAACCTGACGAAAGGCTTCGAAAATATAGGGCAAATCATCAGAAGCAATGCCGCTGCCGGTATCCGTTACTGTAATCAGCACCTCATCGGTTGGTGCCCCAGGAGCTGAAGAAATTTGCAGCAGTACGCTCCCGGCATCAGTAAATTTAATGCCGTTCGACAGTAGATTAATGAAGATTTGGCGCAATCGTAGCGGATCGTTGATGATCATGGGGTCTTTGAGGTGCAGTTGCAGCGACAGTTTTAGAGACTTTTGCTCCGCTAGAGAGTGCATTTCAGCGATCGTATTTTCAGCCAGTTCTGCTAGATTAACGGGCCCTGGTCGCAGTTCCAAACGCTGCGCCTCAAGCTTAGAAAAATCGAGGATTTCGTTGAGCAATCCCAGCAGATTGTGGGCATTGCTGTAAATGCGCTTGACCATCTCTGTCTGCTGCTGAGTCCAGCGTTCTTCTCGCCGCCGAGCTAACAGTTGAGAAAATCCGATAATGGCGTTGAGTGGCGTGCGTAACTCATGGGACATCGTGGCCAAAAATTCTGACTTGAGTCGATAAGCTCGCATCACCTCCAAGTTTTGACGCTGAATTTCTTGGCGGTGTTCTTCGAGGGCCTGATTTTGCTGTAGCAGTAAGGCATTGGTTGCCTGTAGTTCTTGCTGAGCTTGGCGTACCGCC
Source organism: Cyanobacteria bacterium P01_C01_bin.70 (assembly GCA_039026015.1). GTDB lineage: Bacteria > Cyanobacteriota > Cyanobacteriia > Phormidesmidales > Phormidesmidaceae > Halomicronema. Next base: position 1,963 of record JBCCNE010000585.1, read on the forward strand.
TGTTCAGCTTCATAAATGCGCAGCGCACTACGAATGCACTGGGCTAGCAAGTCAGCATTGAGTCGCGATTTGTCAACATAATCAGACGCCCCGGCCTTCATCAGCGCCACGGCGGTTTCCTGATCGCCTTGGCCGGTGAGCACAATCAGCGGCGTAAGAATGCCCCGCGCCCGAATTTGTTGAACGAGCTGCAGCCCATCCAAGTCAGGCAGGCGATAGTCAAGCAAGACAAAATCATAGGAGGTGTTTTCCAGAGCTACAATCGCCGCTTTGCCATAGGCAACTTCAGCGATGTCTGCCAGCTTCAGCCCAGTGTGGTGTAAGGTACGGCGCAAAAACAGGCGATCAGCCGCATCGTCGTCTACCGTCAAAATCTGCAAGGGGCGGTCAGCCAAGTCCATGCCCTTATCTCTCAGAGTATGCCATCTATAAAATATTCGGTTCTGGGTGCTGCCGCAGGAGTTTTTTCCCTCGGCGGTTTACTAATCTCTTCCTAACATCTTGGACGAATCGTTAGCTGGAACCCCTCTCAGATTAGCTTTCCTCATGGCATGTCACCCCAACGCACCGGCGTCTGCTTCGCAATATATCGGACCATCGGCTCGCCTCTGAAGCAAGGAGCATGATGGTGGCACGCCACGTCCCACTATGAAAAAGGAATATTGGGCAAAGCGAGAGGCGGATTCTCGCGTGCTGACTTGGAGTACGGTGACTTGGAGGATGGTAATGTGCTCCTCATTAGGAATGAGGGCCTAGAGACAAGTCGGATTGAAGGTTACTGCCAGAGCCCGCATCAATGCAGCAAAATCAGTCAATCTCCATCTCAGGGGGGAGATGAGTTCATTCCCCTGCAGGATGCAGCTTATATGTGTAGGGCACAATGATTAGAGAGATTTGCTTAATGGGCCAGATTTGGACTGCTGCTCGCGGTTCTTGCTCGGCCAAGTTAGCAGAGGTCTCAAGTATTCAAGGTTCTACTTACTGTTTTAAGTACCGGCCTGTGAGTTCCTAGAAAAAGTTGCCTTCTTGGCAATTGGGATTGTTCCATCTTTAAAAGTCAGTCCAGCAGCACGATCGCTTGACGATACATTGATTTCACTATTGAG
>JBCCNE010000586.1:0-3053 GCA_039026015.1 Cyanobacteria bacterium P01_C01_bin.70
AATAGCCGTGCTTGATGCCTCCCATCCCTTTGCCGTCGAGATTTCTAAGTTAGCGATCGCGCTGGCTAAGCGCCACTGCTTAGCATATCTCCGTTATGAACGACCGCTAGTTTGTGCCCCAGAGACCCCCTGGCGCGATCGTCACGGGCGTTCCGGGTTCCTGCGTCTGCCAAAGCTTCAGGATGTGCTGACACAACAATATCTGGCCGCTGAGCGCACCTTGTTAACGCTGGGCTATCGGCAACTACCGCAATTTGCCCCCTGGCAGTCTCAGGGCACCCTATGGGCCCGCATTTTGCCGTCGCCTATCGCTCTGCAGACGGCTCTCGCCAATGGATTTACCCCTGATCGCCTGATCGCCCTGCGACCGCCCCTGAGTGCTGCGCTCGAAACGGCGCTCTGGCAGCAATGGCAAATTACTCAAGTCATTACCAAAGCTTCGGGCTCCGCTGGCGGACAGGGGCAAAAGCAGCAGATTGCGGCTGAGTTGGGCGTACGTTTGATTCAAATTGAGCGACCGGCGATCGCCTATCCACAAAAAACTGATTGCTTTGATACGGCACTCCAATTTGCTCTACGCTACCTTAGCTAGCGGTGTGATCGGGCGATCAATCTCTCCCTCTAGAAAAATCAGCTGATTCGTCCCGCAGAACTGACGGATCACCCCGTCGCCAGCCAGCTATCAGCAAGCTCTTTAATACTGTTCTGCGGGAGCTTACGCTGCTTTCAGCGATCGGGCAAGAATTGGGATGATCGGTTTTGGTCAGGAGTGCTATGCTTAATCCCCAATAACCTCACGCCCAGGAATCAGGTGGGCGCATCGTCGCCATACTCCTGGAGTTTTTATGACCGCTCTGCCTATGCCATCAGGTTCATCTTCAGATACTTCTGGGGCACTTCCGGCACCAGAGGCGACTCCCGCGTTCGCGATGAAGGAGCTGGTTACCAGGCTCCAACGTGAACAGTTCAAGATTCAAGATTTACTGAGTTCCCTTGGGTTTGCCTTGCGGAGCCTCAACAATCTCAATCAGTTTTTAGAGCTGATTCCGATGATTGCCAGCCGCGTTACCGACGCGACGGGTGGGGCTTTGGTGCTATTTCGACCCGACGGGCAGGTGCGCTTAGAGCGGCTGCACTGTCAGAGCGATGACCATTGTCATGATGTCAAAATGGCTCTTGAGGCGGCTACCCGGCAGGTGACGGCATCGTTTTCGCCTTCGGGCAGCGCCATTGAAATTGCCCGCACGGCAATGCTGTCCCTTGATCGCTACGTGCATCGTTACTTAGGGGCCGATTTTCAGGTTTTCGGTACCGCCGTCATTGTTAAGAATGTCGAACGGGGACGGCTGTATGTGTTTAGCCGCGAGGTCGATTACGCCTGGACGGAGACGCGCCAAAAACTGGTGCGGCTGGTGGCGGATCAAACTGCGGTGGCGATCGAAAACGAAGAACTTACCGTTGCTCTGCGCAAAAAAGAGCGCCTGGGTCGCGAGCTAGAGATTGGTGCTGAGATCCAACTGCAGTTGCTCCCCCGCACGTTTCCAAAAATCGACGGCATTGACCTGGCCGCGCAGTGCCGCACCGCTAATAAGGTGGGCGGTGACTATTACGATTTTATTCCCACCACCTACGAACAAATTCGTCATCCGGAAGCGCAGCAGTCGGCCCTGTTGCCCTGGAGCTTTGCCGTCGGAGATGTGATGGGCAAAGGCGTGCCTGCGGGCCTAATCATGACCATGCTACGGGGCATGTTGCGGGCAGAAGTTTTACATAGTTTCTCGGCTGCGAACATCCTGCATCACCTTAATCACGTGATGCACACCGATTTAGAAAATTCCAGTCGGTTTGTCACGCTATTTTACGGGGAATATAATCCTCAAACCCGTGTCCTGTCCTATAGCAATGCGGCCCACAATCCGCCCTTGTTGTGGCGGGCCGCCACCAATACCGTCACCCGGTTAGACACGGTAGGCATGCTGCTGGGCCTGGATATTGATACTCACTATTACGAAGAGCAGATTGAACTGCAGCCTGGCGATACGATCCTCTACTACACGGATGGCTTTACCGATGCGGCCAACTCTAAGGGTGAGCGCATGGATGAGGATAATCTAATCAATGCGTTGAAATGGGCCTGTCATAATCGTCAGTCAGCTCAGGAGATCTTGGCCTATTTGTTCGATACGCTGCAGCGATTTGTTGGCCACGATCGCCACACCGATGACGATGTCACCCTCGTGGTCATGCGATTGAAGCCCGAGCTACAGCTCAATCTCTTTAGCCCCAGTGAGATCAATTAACAGCCTCTTTGCCATTGACCCAGAAGTCTTTTGTTAAATCGCTGTGGGGGCAACCCTCCCCGATTATCCTTGGCTAGCTGTCTATTAGGCAAAAGTCGCCAGGAAGCTTGACACAAAGAGGATTGAGAGGCTGACGGCGAGTTGATAAATCTAATTTCCCCTCCCCTCTTGTGCCTCATCAGCTAAGGTTGGTGTCGATACCCAAGACGTTTGGCCCACAAATTCACGACTTTCCCGAAGATATTTTTGGTGTCGGGACGGCTGTACGACTGAGTGTGCGATCGCTGGCTCACAGCGAGAGATTACGCTAGTCGTCCCCCTGGTGAAGCACATGACCCATTTAAAGCCGCAACCGACGTTCTGGTGCCAAACGTTCAACCGTAAGTCAAACGCCATAGAGTGCAGAGTGCGGAATGTAGAGTGCAGAATGCGGAATGCGGGAAATCAAGAGTCTGGGAGCAGAAACAAGAGGCTCACAACCATACCCTTTCGGCCAGGTTAGAACCAAAATCTAAAATCACCCACGCCGTCAACCCAAAGCCCTCCGGGCAGTCGATTAACGCCAACACGCCATTAACTTCCTTATTTCCTCTACTTCCCCACCGCTTTCCATCACCTTGTCATCCTTACCCTCAGAGACGTCTCCTCGTTCACTGAGCAATATTTTTGGGCATTACTGAGGCAACGCTAATCTCCACTGGTCTGATGGGCTATTTATTATCAACGGCTGGGCAAATTTTGGGTTTGATAGGC
>JBCCNE010000587.1:0-3037 GCA_039026015.1 Cyanobacteria bacterium P01_C01_bin.70
AGAGGCCTTGCCATCGGCACCGCTTCCCTGCCCATGAGGCCCTCAAGGCTAATCGGTTGAAGTCTGCCGCGTGCGGTGGCAGAAGCGATGATCGAGGCGGGCATTTTCGGGCATTTCTTTCGGTTCGCGCCAATAGTCAGATGTGTGGGCAATCACCGCATCATCCACGTGCTCAATTGGCTTCCAGCACACATGGCAGGTGGCATTTTTTTCGAGCAGAATTTGCTTGAATTCCAGCGAAAATGTGCGAGGGCCGTCCGTTTTTTGGCCAATCAGCTGATTGAGACGCGATCGCCACACTTCCGCCCGATATTGAATACGATCAGTGCGATCGGTACTCGTGCTGATATATTCCACAAACTTTTTGTCAGTGTTGAGCAAGTCTAAAAACTCTTCGCGGATGTGGTCTTTAATCGGTAGAATTTGCTCAAGCTCATAATAGCTGAAGGTGTAAAGCACGGTGTCCCAGAGAGCCACATTGAGGCGAGATTTTTCCCAAGTGCCATTGGGATTGTAAGCGTTGCCGGGATAGTAGCGACGAAAGGCCTTTTCTTGAAAGACTGCATAAGCCATTTCAATCGATTTTTCGAAAACATTGCGCATTTCAGCTAAAGCCGCGTCGCTGAGCTGACGATGCTGTTCCATTTCGGTGTTTAAGAAGCGCTTAGCCGGCCCTTTATAGTTTTGATGGGTGTTGCGCCACATGGCAAAAAACCGTAGCACTAACTGGCGATCAGCCATGCGACTGTGGGGTTCCTTGGTCTGAAAAATTCTGAGCAGATAATCGTTTTGAGTAAGTGATCGCAGCAGTTCGTTATAGTTACCGCGATAGACGCAGTTGCGAACTTCCTGGTCGTTGAGCTTTTCAGCTCCAAGATTGAGTCGCTCAAACACTTCAAACTTGACATCAGGATCAGAGTCTTTCTCAATAATAATCAGCCGCAAGATAAAGTTTAAAATCTCTTCCTGAAGTTCCACTGGCAGGTCGGCAAATGTTTTGCGATTTAAATCTTTAAGTACTTGCAAGCCCGAAAGTTTAAACTTTTGTCCATTGGGAAAAGCGCCATTTACGAAGGAACAAATGCTGGTTAAACGCTGCTGCCCATCCACAACCGAGTAGGTGCGATTGAATTCCTCAGAAACGTAGATAACGGGAATGGGAATGGCCAGCAGCAAAGATTCTACTAAGCGGCTAGCTTTACCGCTATTCCAAACATAGTTGCGTTGAAAATCGGGTTGTAAATTCAGCTTGCCGCGGTTGACCCAACTCACCAGAGTCTCGACAGGGAGATCTTGCTTTTCCGTTTTCACTCGGCGCTTTTCGGGATCAATTTCGAATGGGGTATCGTCTTCTACCTCTTCGATAATCAGCTCATTAGCGAGAAGATTGGAGGCTGAAGGGCTATTGACATCGACCATGACGCAGAGACCAGCAACGGCTTCACGTTCAGAATACGTCAAAGTGGAAAAAGGGACTGCTTACTCTGCGAGTATTCCATCTAAAAGCAACATTCTGGCCTTGGTGTCGCCAAATTGGCTTTTTTCTTACAGGCAGGCTGGTTCGGGCCAAGTCCCTAGCGGCAGCCTTGTAAGCGATGTTTTGGGGCGATGCAAATGGTCAGTCCCATAGGCTGCTGCCAGTGATTCTCGCTGTTTAATTTGGCGCGATCGCATCAGAATTGCTCGCTTTGGTTACCTACAAAGCGCCGTCCGTAGCCGACCGTTGCTGGTAACGTCATGCCGTAACTATCTGAACGGCGATTGAGTAACTTTATGGTTTCGCCGGCTTAGCCAGTCTTGTCTGCTGATCGGCAGACAGTTTCGTCATGGCGTCAGTCAAATTTTCAGTCAGATGCCGCGCACTGGTCTTGACCTCTTCAGCCGTAAGCGGACGATTTTCCTGCGTGGGCAAATAGGCAGAAACTTTCAACGGCTGGCCAAAGGCAACCTCTACGCGATCGCCCCAATGCGGCATCGGGTCGTCATAGTGCAGGCTAACGGGAATAATGCTGACGTCTAACCTATGGGTCTGGGCTTCGGCTTGTAGCGCAATGCGAGCCAGTCCCGGCTTCAGTCGATGTACCTGACGATCGCGAAAGATGCCACCTTCAGGATAGATCACCATCAGCTGCTGCTGCTGTAACAGCTCAATGCCGTGGCGTAAGCTAGACACACTGGGCGATCGCACATTTACAGCGAAGCCACCCAGACGACGAATGAACCATCCCTGTACCCCTCTAACCTCATCAGCAGTAACCATAAAATGCAGGTCTCGTCCCGTCACCGACCGTCCTGCCGCGTAGGGCAACATAATCGAATCCCAGCGAGAGCGATGGGTCGGAGCCAAAATCGTTGGGCCGCAGTGGGGAATGTGCTGCTTCCCAACGATGCTGACGTTTCGAAAGTATCTGGGAATAACTAACCGTTCACCTAAAAAGTAAGCGATTGGGGTCAGCCAAGGAGAACACTGAGATTGCGTTAATGACTGTGGGTTGACGGGAAAGGAATTTAAGCTGGCGGTAGACATAAAAGTCAAATTGTCTGGACACGGCCAAAAGGTAATTGTTCGTAGCAACAATTCTTTATCTACACATACATTAGTGGGTAATCCCCGAAAGCGCTGCTAGTCTCAGACACTTTTTAGGAGTGTCATTCAATCTTTAGTTAGACCAGCAAAATTAATTAGATGGTGAGATGCAAAGCTCCAATCTGCCTACCAAAAAAACGTTGGGCCTGAAGACTAATCGGCAAAAGTAGATTTTGAACCACGAGGCCAGGTTTGGCTAAAGGCATGTCAAGGATGCGAAGATCACTAAAATGCCTCACCCCACTTTGTCTATCGCCCTTAACCTGACCTAACCACCCACCCTGTCCCCTTGTACCGTCAGTATGGATGCTGAATTGCCGTGCCAAATCCCAAGCGCTCTCGTCTGGTAGCAGCGACAAGGCAAACCCGACACGATTGCAGAGAATGAAGTTTAGCGGCGCGTGGCGTTGGGGCGATCGCATCTGCGATATATTCATGCTGTCAAGAGGC
>JBCCNE010000588.1:0-2994 GCA_039026015.1 Cyanobacteria bacterium P01_C01_bin.70
GCGAAAGCCCCCGCATGAGCGCTGCTGTAAGCGGCGGCGTCAACAGGGCCGCTGCCAACAAAATGGCAAACAGTCCGCCAAAGGCAATCACCAGCCCACCATTTTTGATGGCTAGCAGGCCAATGCCGCCGATGGTAAACAGGCCCCACGCCAGCACCAGCCAGGGCAGAATCTGCTGCACTTTGCTCTCTAGGGTAGAGCGCTGCAGACTGCTGTTAGGCGAGGTCCGCATGGCTTCAATGGCGGGAACCGCAGAGGCTAACAGGGCGGCAAAGATGCCAATCGCCATGCCCTTAATCAAGGTCGCCGAACTCAGACTAATATCGCGGACGTACACCACAAAATAAAAGTCGTTAATCGTCTGGGTAATCAGCCCTACAATACTGCGCCCCAGCACGACGCCCAGCCCCAGCCCTAGCAGCGAGCCCACGATGCTCAGCACCAGCGACTCACCTAAAATCAACTGGAACAGCTGTCCCTGGGTGACGCCCAAGCAGCGCAGCGTGCCAAACAGCGATCGCCGCTGGATCACGCTAAAGGTCACAGTGTTGTAAATCAAAAACATGCCGACCACTAGCGCCAGCAAACTCAGTGCCGTGAGATTTAGCTCAAAGGCCGCCGTCATTTGCTGCACCGCATTTTTCTGTGCCTGGGCCGTGGTCAGCTTCACTTCGTCCGGCAGGATGGTGCGAATGCGGTCTAAGTCAGCCTCGTCATCGGCAATCAGATCAATATGACTCAGACGACCCTGCATGCCCAATACCTCCTGAGCCGAGGCGATATCGGTGAACAGCACGTTGCTGAGAGCGTCACGGGTAAGGGCGTTAGCTGGCTGCAACAGGCCAACTACCTTGGCGAGCAAGGGCTGCCCGGCGAGGGTCAGCGTTAGCTGATCGCCAACCTGAATCCCGTATTGAGCCGCTGTATCCTGGGCCAAAATCACCGTATCCGGCTCAGTCAAAAACGCCGTCAGTGCTTCCACGCCCTGGCTCGCATCGCCATCCGTATCGCCGCTGAGATAGCTGCGAAAGGGGGCTTCAGCAAAAAAATCCACGCCGACCAACCGCATGGGCTGACGATCCAAATCTTCAGCCACAACATACCCTTCTACAAGTGGAGCCGATTGGGTATAGCCCAACTCAGTACGCAGCTCACGATAGAGGGATTCATCAATGCCGATGGGGGAAATGGCTTCGATGCGGTGGGTGGTGCGCCCGGCAATCGCATCGGTCGACAGCTCAAACGCCCGCTGCGCCGACCCGTTAGCCAGATCAATGGACACCATCATGGCTACTCCAATCGCAATGCCCAAAATAAACAGCACGTATTGAAACGGTCGCCGTCGCACCCGCCGCCAGGCCAACCGCCACAGTGGGGCATTATCAATGGGGGGCATCGACGGTTCTTGCGAGTGAGGAACAGTCATCAGGCCACCGCTCCCGTCAAATCTGGACGCGTTGATTCCGAGGTGGCTTCTTCGAGGTGGCCCTCATGTACCCGCAGCACCCGATCTGCATAGGCGGCAATGTCGGGATTGTGGGTGGCCATAATCAAGGTTTTGTTCGCATTGCGGGTCAGATCGAGCAGCAGCTTTAGCACCGTTTCGCCGGTTTCTTCGTCGAGGTTGCCGGTAGGCTCATCCGCCAGAATCAAGCGCGGCTCGTGAACCAGGGCGCGCGCGATCGCCACTCGCTGCTGCTGGCCCCCCGACAGCTTATCGGGAAAGGCGTCGGCGCGATCGCCCAAGCCGACTTGGGTGAGCAGCGATCGACCCCGAGCTTCGACCTCTTTAGGGGCGCTGCCAGCTAATTCCTGCGGCAGGGTGACATTTTCCAGCACCGTCAGCGTCGGAATCAAATTGAAAAACTGAAAAACAATGCCGATTTGGTCCCGACGAAACAGCGTGCAGGCCCGCTCATTCAGCTCAGTAATGGGCACGCCATCGATCAGCACCGTCCCCTTAGTGGGGCGTTCAATACCGCTAATCAGGTTCAGCAAGGTGCTCTTGCCGCTGCCGCTCTGGCCCAGCAGCGCGATAAATTGTCCCTCATCAAAGGCAATGGATAGATCACTGAGCACCTGGCGCTGAGTTGTGCCTTCAGCGAAATCTTTGCTCAACTGCCGCAGTTCAATAAATCCTTCGGACGGCTGCTTAAACTGCCTCCAGTCACCTGCCGATGGCTGCAACCAGCTGCGAATCTGTGCAATGACGGACGGCTTGGATTCCATAACGGCCCACTTTTTAAGTTTGTTCACAAATATTAACGCAATTTGCATAGGCTGTCGTGGTTGCCACAGTCCCTGCTAACTCGAGATGCGGAGAAGCCAGCGCTTAGTCTCCCGCTCAACGTGGCGCAATCAAGAGAGCTTTCAGCCCTTCCGCAACATTCCAGAAAGTTCGCCCGCCGCCGCAATTCTGAGAAACTTGCAAACCCATACGGCGACTTTTACAAAATCGACAAGAGCAATTCCCCTTTAATTTTGCAGACGGCAGGGGGCTCAGTTGATAGGTGACAGCAGTCTGCTGCGGCCGCTATCCAGACTACTTTGGCCGATAAAGAGACCAATTAACTTCGATGCACTTCGACTCACTGCGATCGCCACCGATCGGGGTCGCAAGCCTACGCTCCAATCATTTCAGCTTCAGGGTCGACATCCATATGCTGAAGCCAACAACGGTTTGAACTCGTTGAGACAGAGTAAATCTGGCTGCTGGAGAGAAGGCATGATGGCGCGGAGTAAATATTCAGAGCAGCGGCTCACAGCGAAACAGGTTTTGCAGCGCTATGGGGCAGGAGAGCGCGACTTTCGCGGCGCGATATTGGATGGCTGCGATTTTAGCAGTGCCAATTTGTCAGGGGCCGATTTTAGCGGGGCCAAGATTCGGGGAACTCGCTTTGTGGACTCAGCCTTGATTGGGACCAAGTTTTGTCATGCCGAGGCGGGACCTTCAACTGGCCGATATATTGTGCAGTTGCTAGCGGTCTTGATAGC
>JBCCNE010000589.1:0-2986 GCA_039026015.1 Cyanobacteria bacterium P01_C01_bin.70
CAAGACATCAAAGCGATCGTCGTCAGTCTAGATGAATCGCGCGGTCGCATTTCCCTATCGACCAAAGTGCTGGAAAAGTATCCTGGCGAGATGCTTAAGGAATTTGACACGGTGATGGAAGACGTTGACAGTCGCTTACAAAACGTCGGCAAAATGCTGGCTAACAGCGAACTGTAGCTCAAGGATTAAATGGGTGAAGATGTCTGGGCGGCCGGCAGTACAGGCGGAGCCTGCCCAGAGCGCTTTTGACTGGCAGGGACGGGGCCTGCTGCAAACATCATTTTTGCTCAATCCGCAACGTAACGGCCAAAATGGTGCGCCCATACGTGAGAATGTTGGAGTTGGCGTAAGGTGGTCAGTGTGTCCAAAACAGATCGGGAAACTAAGACTAATATCGTTGCCCACTTACCCCATCAAACACTGAGGACCGGAAACCAAAACTCAAGGGCCGAGAACCAAGAACGGCGACTTTGCACTCAACGATATTTGGCAATCAATCAGCTATGAGTACCGTCTGGGAAATTGATTTTTACTCTCGCCCGATCTTGGATGAGAACAATAAAAAACTCTGGGAAGTCCTGATTAGCGAAGGGTTACAGACGGTTGATACGGATGCTGACAGCCTGTTTCGCTACAGCAAGTTTGTCGCCAACAATGAGGTCAATTCCATTGAATTAAAGAAGGCCATTGAGGAAGCGATCGCCCAAGCGCCGGAACCGCCCAGCCGCATCCGCTTCTTTCGGTTTTCCATGCAAAACATGATCACCCGCGCCTGTGACGAGTTGGGCATTGCCGCTCGGCCCAGCCGTCGCACCCTGGCCCTGCAGCAGTGGCTCGACTATCGCCGCCGAGAAGTTTATCCTAAGGAGCCTGGTTACACTGATAAGCCCGCCCCCCGCGTGGGCGCGCCGCCCCCCGCTCCACGACCTTTACCCGACGCCCTGATCGGCCAGCAGTGGGCGTTGGTTTCACTGCCTGCGCCAGACTTTACGGACATGTCCGAGTGGCCGATTGATTTTGGTGAAGCCTTTCCCCCCCCATTTGCTGGGGTGGCTGACAACGTCATGGTGCCGGGGCTGGTGATTTTTTCCCAGCGGGCGCAGCCGATGGCGGGGTGGCTATCGGGTCTAGAAATTAGCGAACTGCGGGTCGAAGCGGGCAATACACCGCGCCTGATTTTGGAGACGGGCAGCGCCGACAGTTGGGTCATTGCGGTGCTCGACACCCCTGAACTGCAAGCCGAGGCGGCCAATTTTGACACCGCTAAGCAGCAAAGTAATCAGGTACACTTCCTGGCGGTGCAGGCTGATCCGGATACTGAGGCGTTTGCTGGGTTCTGGCTGATGCAGGGACGACAATTTGGCTAGAGCAGGGTGGCAGAGTGGGTTGGCGGAGCCTGACCGTAGAGCTTGGGTGGCAGGGTATGAGGGGATGAGAGTGACGGTGACAAAGTAGAGGACAGGGAACAGGGAATAGGTGATAGGCAACAAGGAACAGGGAACCAAGAACCCAGAACTGCTCCTCCTTTCCGAACTCTAAACTCCGAACTCTAAACTCTGTAGTTTGTAGATAAATCTTGGTAGCGATGAGGGCAACTAAGGACCGAATAAGGCTTCACCGATTGGTGCAGTCGGCTGGGGTAAGGCTGGCAGTGACGTATGGGGTCTTAATGGCGATCGCGATCGCCATGCTGCTGCCTCTGCTGTGGCTCATCAGCACTGCGTTCAAGTCCTCTGATGAGAATATTTTTGCCTTCCCGCCGCAGTTTATTCCTGCCAGCCCCACCTTCGCCAACTTCGTCACCGTTTGGCAGCAAAATCCCTTTGGCCAATACTTCGCTAACAGCATCATTGTGGCGGTGCTGACGGTCAGCCTCAATCTGCTGTTCTGTTCCCTCGCCGCCTATCCCCTGGCGCGGCTGCGGTTTGCGGGGAGGCAGTTGCTCTTTGCGCTGATTGTCGCCACCATCTTGATTCCCTTTCAAATCGTGATGATTCCGCTATATGTGCTGGCGGTGCAGTTGGGGCTGCGGAACAGTTATCTGGGGCTGATTTTTCCGTTTATTGCTTCGGCGTTTGGCATCTTCCTGATGCGGCAGGCGTTTCTGGGCGTGCCCAAAGAGCTGGAGGAAGCCGCTCGCATTGACGGCTGCTCCGAACTGGGTATCTGGTGGAATGTGATGATTGCTTCCACTCGTCCAGCGTTGGTTACCCTAGCGATCTTCGTCTTTATCGGCGCGTGGAGCGATTTTCTCTGGCCGCTGATTTTGTTGGATCGCCCCGAATACTACACTCTGCCCCTGGGCGTTGCTAAACTTGCGGGTAGTTTCTCCCTGGACTGGCGACTGATTGCCGCCGGTTCCGTAATCTCCATCCTGCCGGTGCTGCTGTTCTTTGTAGTGATGCAGCGCTACATCGTGCCGACGGAGTCCGGCAGCGGCGTGAAGGGGTAAGTGGGTCAAGAGAGAGTCGGTATATTAATGGTGAAAAGTTACATTCTCTAGCCGATACATGACCGACCCGGTTAAGCGTAGTCGCTTGTTTCGTAAAATTGCTGGATTGCCTCCAGCTCAATTTGAAGAACTTTTGTTTGCGATTAGTCCCCCTGCCGGTAACGTGTCGTCGGCAAGTGCACCGCAGTCTTCACGGGTCGGAGAATTGTTGAATTGGGCGGAGAGTCCCATTGGGTGTGGGTTAGCAGATCTCGCAAGCTGCACTAAGGATATCTTCGGGCTAGACGTGCCTGATTTTGCCTTACCAGCTCAAAGCGCCACCGTCAGTTCTCAACCCGCTACTGCAGTCCCGAAAGTAGCCAACCGTGGACCCCAGGCGTATCAAGCAGACTTGGGTAACGGGGTGCTGCTGGACATAGTGCCGATTCCGGCAGGGACGTTTTGGATGGGCTCACCGGAAAAGGAAGCAGAACGTGACGAGAGCGAAGGTCCACAGCATCGAGTCACCGTTTCCGCGTTTTATATGGGGAAATA
>JBCCNE010000590.1:0-2981 GCA_039026015.1 Cyanobacteria bacterium P01_C01_bin.70
AGGGCGATTGATAGTAATTTTGGCAATGCCCTCGGCCTTGTGATAAAAAATGTCTTCGTAAGTTTTGGCAACTTGCCACTGAATATCCATGTCATTTGGCGTAACGGTATCATGGACTAGCTTAGAGGGGATTGCCCCTCGTAATGGCATTTTGGGATGCTAGCGGCGGGGCGATCGCTCGCGTTTCTTTGGTTGGGGACCTTTACGAGATCTCCCCTGTCTAGATGGCGGCGTGCGGTGCTTCCCAAAATATTTTTCACTGCGATAGCGGAGCCAAATCCTCAGCTGTTGAGGAATCTTCTCTTTCTCCGCTTTGGTTAGCGTGTTGTAGAGCGCCAACGCTTTTTCCCGCTCTCCCCGACAGGCCCGATTATTGTGCGCATCCCAATAGCTGCGAGCAACACGAATGCGACGGCATACTTCTTTCACTAGAGCATCGCCCTTTAGTGGCTCCTGTGGCCGTGGCATCTGGCTTCCTCTCTCTTTTCCTTCTTAGTGTGACAGGCTTGGTAGGGACTCGCTGTGGGACACTAAGAAAGGTCATCAGTCAGCCGTCAATTCCTGACCCGAAGCGCCATGCTTCCCTAGCTGTTCGCGGTGGGGGATGCCGATATGCTAGCCCCGAAAGGTTTCTGAGGTTAATCGATGATGCGCCTTAGCCAATGGAACAGCGAGCAATTCTGAGATTTGACCGCTCATTAAGCTGGCGATCGCAGAAGTTTGTCATTACTGATCCTCAAGCCATCATCTATGGCCATCGTGAATTCCCCCGCTTTTATGAAAATTGCCACTTGGAACGTCAATTCTATTCGCACCCGCCTCAATCACGTGACCGACTGGCTGACTGACCATCCGGTCGATGTGCTGTGCCTGCAAGAAACGAAAGTGGTCGACAAAGATTTTCCCGAGGCAGCGATCAAAGCAGCGGGCTATCAAGCCTATGTCAGTGGCCAAAAGTCTTACAACGGCGTGGCGCTCCTTAGTCAGCAGCCGTTAACAGCGGTTAGCAATGGCTTTACCCCCATTTTGGGTGAGTCCGCCGTGGGCGATTTGGATGTCCAAAAGCGGGTGATTACCGGCATGCTTGGCGACGTTCGGATTGTCAATCTCTACGTGCCCAATGGTTCTGCCATCAACAGCGAAAAATACGATTATAAGATGCGCTGGCTGACAGTGTTGAAAGCTTACCTAGAAAAGCTGTTGGTCGACCATAAGCTCCTGCTCGTTTGTGGCGATTTCAATATTGCTCTAGAAGATCGCGATATTCACAATCCCGAAGGCAAGGAAACTCACATCATGTCATCGCCCAAAGAACGGGAAATGCTTTCGGATGTGCTGTCCATCGGGTTAAAAGACGCCTTTCGCAAATTTCATCAGGACGGCGACCACTTTAGCTGGTGGGATTATCGCGCTGCCTCATTTCGGCGCAACTTGGGCTGGCGCATTGACCACCACTACCTGTCACCCAAGCTGTACGACCGCGCTCAAAGCTGCATCATTGACGTCGAACCGCGCAGTCTAGAAAAGCCCAGTGACCACACTCCCGTCATTGTCGAAATTTGAAGGCGTGATCGCTAGGCCACATCATCAATGTAGTGCTGGAACCCTCGTGGGTAAGCATTACCGGGCGTCTCAACTTCATAGCTAAGGGGCTGACATCCCTACCGCCAAGACATTAAATGGCTAATTAGATGATTTCCCCAGCGTTTCCTACCCATCGGCCCATTTCCCATCGATAGACATGATGTTTACTGGCAACAATTTGCAAGAATGGCTGTTTGTGGCAGGGTACGTGTCGTTTCTGCTGTTCGTCATTTGGGGAGTGATTGCGTTCTCATCCCGAAGAGAGTAAAGCGGTACTGCACATAAATGAGGTAATGGAACAGCCTTCCATTTTCGCCTTCTAAAATTCTTTTCTGCATTTCTATGGCTGAACTAAAAGCGCTGATTTTTGATGTTGACGGTACGCTAGCAGAAACTGAGCGTGATGGTCATCGCGTAGCCTTTAATCAGGCATTCGCCACCGCTGGGCTACCTTGGCGCTGGTCAGCGGGACTTTATGGGGCTCTGCTGCAGGTAGCGGGTGGCAAGGAACGCATTCGCTTTTATATCGAGCGGTATATTCCCCCCGTCCCCTTAGAGCCAGATTTAGACACGCTGATTTCAGAACTCCATCAGGCCAAAACGGGTTATTACACGGCATTGCTGCAAGCCGGTCGGGTCTCTTTGCGTCCAGGAATACGGCGTTTGATCAACGCTGCTCGCAGCAAACATATTCGCTTAGCGATCGCCACCACCAGCCGTCTCGAAAATGCCTTTGCGCTGTTGGAAACCGCTCTAGACCCCGATGCGCCGAGCTGGTTTGAGGTGATTGCGGCAGGCGATATCGTACCTTACAAAAAGCCTGCGTCGGATATCTATCACTATGTGTTGGAGCAGCTTGCGCTCGCCCCTGAAAATTGTTTAGCGATCGAAGATACTGAGCATGGCCTCACTGCCGCTGCAGGAGCTGGCATCACAACCGTCGTCACCGTCAACGACTACACCTATCGCCAGAACTTTACCCAAGCAGCCCTCGTGCTGAATCATTTGGGCAAGGCTGATGCCCCTTGTGAGCGCCTTCAAGGACAGTTGCTAACACAGCCCTACTTCGATCTTTCTGCGGCTCAGTCTCTGCTAGCTACCGATGGTTCGTAAGCCGACTTTTCTTGAAGATATGCTGCGGTTCGCCATCAGGTCAGAACAACAGAAACCTTTGAAATGCCTATCCAGCAAGCTTCTCAAGTCATCATCTCGCTTTCTGCGATGGAGTCAATTCTGTAACTAATTTAGCCGATGTGAGAAACAGCACTCACCATCAGATCAGCCTTATTCTCATCAACTTTTAGAAAGACTAGAGGTTAGCACTGAGCAAAATAGACCACGTTTGCAATCAGACTATGAACCCGTCTGCTTACTGGAGGTCTGAATATAGAGAATTA
>JBCCNE010000591.1:0-2980 GCA_039026015.1 Cyanobacteria bacterium P01_C01_bin.70
ACCAGGACGGTTTGATCAAATTGCTTGGCTCAAGACGTTGATGAATGACGTTAGAAGCTTAAGATACGGTTTGGCCAGACGGTTGGCAGACTGGTGAGGGCGCTGAGGTTCCAGGCTGACGTCACTCTCAGGCCGGGACTTAGTGTGACAAAGCAATGTTGTAGCCATAATTCCCTATCGGTGTGAAGCTGCCAACGAGGCGCTCTGCACTGGTGGGGAACTTTTACGGTTGCTTCAGCGTCCCTTCGAATCAGGCTTTCAGGTTACTCCTGCTGAGTTTTTGTGGGCAGTGGCCACAATCGCTTAAAGCAAGCTGGCAGAATAGAGGGATTAAGGCGTTCCAATTCAGTTGCATAAATCATGAATTATCAAAGGCGGTTTATCGCATGGTGCCTGGTGGGTCTGTTTATCACTCTGGGCTTGAGTGGCGTGTTTAGCCACTGGCAGCCTGGATACGCCACACAGCCTGTCCCTTTGCCCAAGCATGATGCGCTGTCGTCTGTAGGTTTAAAGAATACCGCTGACGACTTAAGGCTGCCGGAGAGCGATGGGGCTGCAGAGACCCCTTCAACTGACGAAGGCACCTTGAACCTGCCCGACTTTGAGCCCCAGCTGCCGGGAGAAAGCTTGCCACAGCCTGTCCCCGCAGAGTCGGATGAAGATTGGAGCGATATTGATATTGAGTCTTCGGGCACCGCAACGTCGCCCCCCAAAGTCACTAAGCGGCAGCAGATTTTGATGGCCGCCGACGAGCATTATCTAGCTGGCGATCGCGACACGGCTGAAGTGCTTTACCGACAGGTCAAAGATGCCGTTTGGCAGGTTGACCCAGATTCGCTGCGGCCTCTACCCATTACCGATCCGGCAGACCTGCCGCCGGCTGGGACAGTCTATTGGCGAGAGGCCAGGGCCGGTTATGAGCAGGGTTTGGTGCACCGTACGCTAGTGCCTTTGGAGCTGTTGGTAGAAGAGTATCCCGAATTTATTCCCGCTCAGGTTTTCTACGCGCAATATTTGGTGGAAAACGATCGTGCTGATGAGGCTGATGAGATCTTGGATCGTTCCCTGATGATTTATCCCAGTCAGCCGGATTTGCTCCAGGCTCGCACGCAGACCCAAATGGCGCTGGAGCAGTGGATTGAGGCGGCGATCACGGCTAAGCAGTTTGTTTTGCTTAATCCTGAGCACCCAGACTCCGCGATGATGGACGAACTCAGCCGAGAAAATTTGGATCGGTTTCGGGCGGCGATGAATGAGGAACTGACCGGCAATTTAATCGGCAATATTGTGACCGGGGCCGCCGGTCTGCTGTTGACGGGTGGATTAATTGGGCCATATACCGCACTAAATTCTGCCATGATTTTGCTGCAGGGCGAGTCTGCGGTCGGCGCCAGCGTGGCGGAGCAGGCCCAAGCTCAGCTCCCGATCATGAGCGATCGCCAAGTCAATGAATATTTGAATCAGATTGGCCAAAGCTTGGCCAGCTTGGCGGGTCGTGATGAATTTGATTATGAATTCCACATAATAGAGGATGCTGACCTCAACGCCTTTGCGCTGCCGGGAGGCAAAATTTTCATCAACTCCGGGGCTTTCCTCAAAACGCAATCCGAAGCCGAGCTGGCCGGACTAGTCGCCCATGAACTGTCCCATGCGGTGCTGTCCCATGGTTTTCAGATGGCCACCAACGGCAACTTAATTAGCAGCGTGGCGGGCATTATTCCCCTGCCGCAGGTAGGCGGTATCGCCGCCAGTCTAATTTTCAGCGAATATTCGCGAGAAATGGAGCGTCAGGCCGATATTCTGGGCACGCAACTGCTCGCTGCGGGAGGCTACGCTGCTGATGGCTTGCATAATTTGATGTTGACCCTACAAGAAGAAGTCGGAGAGGGGGGCGGCATTCGCTGGTTTTCCTCTCATCCGGCCCCAGCCGAGCGAGTCGATTACCTCAAACAAATTGTGGAAGTGGGCGGCTTCAACCGCTACGCCTACGAAGGCGTTGAGCCGCATCTCGCAATTCAGCAGCGGATAGCTCGACTCACCCAGAGCGATTCTGAAGCAGAGGAAGCAGCTGTAACCGACGATAGTGCTGAAATAGAAGATGTAGAAAGGTAGGTGAATGGGTGTGAGGGCGATGGAGTAACAGGTAGCAGATAACCAAAAAACAAGAACCAGGAACCTAGTTCAAACTCTGAACTCTGCATTCTGTCCTGTACAAACGCGACAGATCGCGTCCTTCTAAATTCTGCTATACGATAACGGTGAAGGTTGGGAGCGCCCTCATGGCTAAGGCAAGGCAAACTCCAGTACGGCAAAGTCAGTTGCATAACCGGCTGGTCATCGATCTTGAGACTACTGAGGAACTGGGTAAGCTTTCTCAGTTTTTGGTTGATGTTAAACACCACCAGATCGAGGGGTTTGTTTGTAAAAAGGGGCTGCTGGGCCTGGATACGGTTCCCGTGATGTGGGTACAAGTAGAATCGGTGGGGCAGGACAGCATTTTGGTGCGGCGCAGTGGAGCCGTTGTTTCTGAGCGCCTTGATACTGCGATCGCTTTAGAAAAGCAGGAGATTTGGGCAAACTCTGGCAATCAAGTCGGGCAACTGGCTGATTACTGCATCGATTTATCCACGGGGGGCATCACCCAATACGTATTTACGGCTCCCGGATGGCAAGGGTTAACTGATGGCCTCTACACGTTTGTCCCTGAAGCGGTTGTCAGCGTGGGGAAAAAGCGCATGATGGTGCAGCAAGCAGCGCTTGAGCAGGCAGAGCAGTTTGTGTCTGGCGTGCCCGAACGGGTCAAAGAAGCGTGGCAGCAAGATGTGGCTCGTACCCGCGAAGATGTGCAAGGGGCAATCGACCGCACTCAGGAAGTCGCGGAACAGGTGAAGAACCAAGCCCAAAATCTTACTGAGCAGGCCCGCAGCCAGTTTGGGCAAGTGTTTGGCCAGGTCAGAAAGCGTAGTAAAAGCTTGCGATC
>JBCCNE010000592.1:0-2980 GCA_039026015.1 Cyanobacteria bacterium P01_C01_bin.70
ATCGCGCTGTTTTGGCTGTGTCGGGCACTAATGCGCCTGTTGTTATCGCTAGTCGCGGCTATATTGACTCCTTTTGCTCGAGTGCTGCCAATTTCGGTGAACTGGCTTAATCGCGACTGTACCGGGTTAGTTCTCGTCGGCCTCATGGCGTTGTTGCTGGCGTCGCCGTGGCTCCTCAATTGGCTGCTCCGAGTCACAGCCAATTTGCAGCCGCTGCCGGTGCAACGGCTGCAAAAAACGCATCCCGAAGGCTGTCGGCTGCTGCGGCGGGTCACTCAAAAGCGGGGCTGGCTAATGCCTCTTTTACAAGAATTGCCGACCACGTCACCCCTGATTTTTAGCTACGGATGGCTGCCTCGCTACAGTCGCATTGTGATTAGTCGCGGCCTATTAGATCGGCTCACAGACGAGGAAGTGGCGACCCTTATCGGATACGAGTTGGCCCATGTCACGACTCGCACCTTGCCCTGGATGTCGTTGGTTGCCACCCTGCTACAGCTCCTTCATCAGGGATACTGGCTGACGGCCCAGTGGGGCGATCGCCAGTCGCAGCGGCTGAACCAAGTCGTGGCAGCCGTGGCGGCAGCGCTCTGCTATTCCTTGTATTGGCTGTTTCGCAAGGTGAATTTGCTGGCGGCTCGATCGCGCGTATTGCTAAGCGATCGCCAAGCCGTTGTGTGGACTGGCAATCCCAATGCTTTGATGCGGGCACTGGTGAAATTAGACGCGGGGATAGCTGAGACTATTTGCCAAACCGGCTACACGCCCCCGCTGGTCGAAAGCACCGACTTGTTGACTCCGATTGGTTACGAAGCGGCAATCGGTCTGGGTAGCCTGTTTCCCCAGGAAGGATTTTTAGCGGCGATCGCATGGGATATACATAATCCCTATCGTCGCTGGCTCTGCCTCAACAGCAGTCATCCCGGTTTAGGGATGCGCCTCAAACGCTTGACTGGCTATGCCCTCAAGTGGCGTCTCCCACCTGATTTACCGCTGCCAGAGCCGCCACTACCGCCATCGGTCAGGCGTCCCAGCTTTGGCACTCAGCAAGGAGCCTTTTTAATCCAGATTAGCCCTTACATTGGGCCCCTCTTGGGCATCGCTGTGGCCATGCTGCTATGGTTTTTGGGAGGCGTTTTTGAACCGCTGGGACTGCGTCGCGTGGGCTGGATCTATGGCGATCGCAGTGTGCTCTGGGGAACTTTACTGCTCGGCCTGGGGATGGGCATCATGAGCCGCATCAATGCTTATTTCCCCGACATCACAGCAGGAAATCGCCTAAAGCATCCGACCCTGCCCAGCCTCTATGAAAATCCCCTAGCGCTGCCGACTGTCAGCCAGCCCGTCCGCCTCAAAGGCAAGCTGTTGGGTCGCTCGGGCATGGCCAACTGGCTGTGCCAGGATTTGCTGATGGAAACGCCGAACGGCCTGCTGAAACTCCATTTCCTGTCGGCTCTGGGGGCGTTGGGCAATCCCTTGACTCATCCGCGACATCCTAGCGAATGGGTCGGGCGTCATCTGGAGGTGCAGGGCTGGTATCGCCGAGGCGCGATCGCCTGGCTCGATATTGAAGGGCTTTTCCAAAACGGCAAACTTGTGCTCAAAGCCAATCATCCCATGTGGTCTGTTGTCTTATGCCTGAGCAGTTGCGTATTAGGCTTGTTGATTCTGGTGCGCGGCTAGCCTTTGGCGTTAAGTAATGTTGCAGTCACATCAACGAAGTGTTACCTTTCTTAACAGAGTTCCAATACACCTATCCGTGACGGATCAACACAAGTTCAGTCTGCTCACTTCACCCGTTAGGGGGTTAGGTATCGGTTCTCCTACTCTCAACACAGCAAGGCTTACCAGCTGCTTTATTCAAGCGGCTGGTTTTTATTGCTCAAGTTGATAAGTGAATTTGTCAGATTCTTGCCGCATGGCTCTGCCGTACATGTTAAGTTAAGTGATGGCTCTCACGTTTCGTGCAGTTGGATATCTAAGCTTCAGGTTTATATCTTTGCATCCACCCGCCTAGGCGATGCTGTGTGAGGGTTTTAAGAACGGTGCAAGGTTTTTAGGATTGAACAATTGGCTTTTCTTTGCCGAATGTGCGGAACTCGCTGTGTCATAAGTTTCACACCCCTACACCATATTGGGTTGAGCTTTGGGCACCAACAAAACCGCTGTTTTTGGATTTTGCCAAAACTCACTTTTCGTGATTTTCGGTATTTTGTTAACGCTTGAAAAGAGCTTGTTGAAAAAGAGGTATCTAATCTAATGTCTGTGAGAGTTTATGTCGGTAATTTACCGAAAGAAATTGAGCGTGAGCAATTGGAAGCATTGTTTGCCAAGCACTCTGATGATATTGTTTCGGTCAAACTTGTCACTGATCGTAAAACTGGTAAGTGTCGTGGCTTCGGATTTGTGACCTTGAAAACGGACGAGCAAGCCGACGCTCTAGTTGAAAAGTTTAGTAACTTTACCCTTCAAGAAAACACTCTTAAAGTTGAGAAAGCCCTGCCTCGGTCAAAAGGAAAAGATGAAGACGGCGGCAACGATTCCAACCGCCGCAAGGGAGGTTCTAAGTCTAGCCGCAATAAATCTAGTTCTAGCTCGGAAGCCGCGCAGCCTGATCCCCGCTGGGCAGATGAGCTGGAGAAGCTCAAGAAAATGTTGGCGGCACAGACGACCGGTTCATAGTGTCAGTTGGTAAGGGATATGGCAGTTGAGTAGCCAGTCTCTCATTTAAAATCAGTGTCTTGCTTAAGTTATGCTGGCCTCTGTTTGAGAGGTCAGCTTTTTAATTTCTACGATTGCTCAACCGTCATCAAAGGCATCGCAGTTTTATCGCCAGCATCTCATATGAAATCCGCTTGAGCAAGCACAGTTATGCGACAGCTTCCAGCCACCAGTGAAATCCCGTTATCCCGCGCATAAACTCGGGCCGGTTCATGAGCACGCGACAGCGATGCGCGGTGATGTCTTCCAATTCATCGAG
>JBCCNE010000593.1:0-2965 GCA_039026015.1 Cyanobacteria bacterium P01_C01_bin.70
CTCAGCGTCGTGAAGTTTGTCAGCGATCGCATTATGGTGATGAACCAGGGCCGCATTGAAGAAATCGGTCCCGCCGCCGCGATTTACAACTCGCCGCAGCAGCCTTACACCCAACAGCTGATTGCCGCTATCCCCGACGCCAACCTCGACGCGATTCAAGAGCGACAACTACTGTCTCGATAGGCGCGCGGCGGGATGGGTCGGCGAGATGGCCCAGGGGCAAGGCATTTTGAGAATAATTTTGGTCCTCTAATTCAACCCGCTATCGCCAAAATACCTCGCCCATCCAGTGGCGTGGATGGATTGAGTGAGCAGTTGCGTTGCCGCATGCCCTTATGTGCCAGGGCGGGCATCGAGGTCGGCGGGCAGGTGGGAGCGATCGCCGTGCTTCATCAAGAGGGGACCGTGGACGTCAAATTCGACGACGCTAACCGAGGCGACGGGAAAGGTGATGCGATCGCGATAGCGTCCGAGGTCAATGCCCAACAGGCTACACAGCACAATCCGCAGGGTCGATTTGTGAGCCACCACCAGCACGTTGCCACCGGGATGCTTTTCCTCAATCTCGCTGATGACCAGGGAAGCACGACTTGCGACCTGCACGGCGGTTTCGCCACCGGTGGGCGGATTCCAAGCGGGTTCGGTCAGCCACCGCACGTAATCATCGTGAAACTGCTCGTTGACCTGAGCTTTGGTGAGGTTTTCCCACTGACCAAAAAAGACTTCCTTCAACCCTTCTCGCTGCTGCATTTCCAGGCCGGTGGCGTCACAGAAGGGTTTAGCCGTGGCCAGGGTGCGCCGCATTGGACTCACATACACCGCCTGCCACGAAAGGGCAGCATACTTCTCCGCAAAGTAGCGAGCCATCTCGGCTCCAGCGCTTGTCAGATCGGGATTGAGTTCACCGCAAAAGACGTCTGACTGACTGGCTTCGGTCTCACCGTGGCGGAGCAGATAAATGCACAGGCCCATATCGATTCTCCTAGCAATATCCAAGTTGAAAAGTGATTGGCAAACTCTGCGGAAGCCAATTAAATTCAGGCTTTCACGTTGTTATGCTGCTGCCTAGCCGTAAGCGGTAGCGACAGTTCCACAGTAATTTAGTACGTTTAATCGCCTAAGTAAATATGTTTCAATCACCTAAGTGAATCTGAATTTATCGCTATATTTAGCGTGATAGAGGAGATGCCAGGAATTTGCGAAGCAATCAAGAATGAGGACGTTAGCCAACAAATAGTTTGACTGTCTTTTATATAAAGGAGTCACTCATGTTTAGAATTGCGATCGCCGCTGAGCACGACTACACAGATAATGGGCGATTTGGCCCCTGGTACGATGATCGAAGACTGCAATCAGCGCTGCAAGCGCGAGGGCATCAGGTTGAAATTATTGATTGGGAAGATACGGAGTTAGACGTGCTCTCGTTCGACTCAATTTTTGTTAGTTCAACTTGGAATGCCTGCGATTATCCGCAGCAGTATATTAATTGGCTCAACAACTGTGAGAGCGATAATCGACAGCGCTTAATTAACGCAAAAGCGGTGATTGCAGCCGGATTTACGAAGTATCGCTATTGGGGAATTCTTGAGCAAATCCTGGCCAGGAATCCAGCATTTCAGGAACTCGGTAGGTTAACGCCATCGCGCTTTTACCAAGACGCTAATTCACCTGAAGATGCGGTTGTTCAGCCACTAGCTGGACGCACGCTATCCGATATCCTGGCTGAACTGGACCAAAATCCCTTGTGGAATCAAGCCAACATCGTGATTAAGCCCGTAATCTCTGCAGATGGCAAAGACACCTTTGTTTACAATCGTTTCGGGCGAGAGATTCCAATTGACGAAGACAAACGGGCACAATTTGTGCTTAATCACGCTGACGAAGCGAATGCCATCTTTCATCGTTTGGCAACTGACCTGAATAGAAAAGGCGTGCTGCTTCAGACCTACATGAGCGGCGTTGAAGAGGGTGAATATTCACTCATTATGCTTGATCAAAAGTGTACTCATGCCATCCAAAAACCTAAACTATTCAAAGGCGACAGCAGCAGTCGTCGCCGCTTTATGCCGCTAGACCAATTGCCTGACAAAATGCTCCGGTTTGCCGAAAATATTGTTGAGCAATTGGATAATGAATTCGGCTCGGGTTCAGTCAGCCGTGCCCGCGTTGATTTGTTCTTTCAGCAAGGAATGCCCGTACTTTGTGAGCTAGAGTGTGTGGAACCAAATACCAACATCCGCATCGTGGCAAACCACAATGAGGAGATGGCCAATCAAATTCTACAGACCTATGCCGAAGTGATTGAGAAACGCACCGCCGGGCTTTCTTCTTAAATCAAGTTTACAGGACAAATCATCAACGCGATCTAGTCGTGCTGCGGCGACAGAATAAATGCAGTTGATTTTTAAGACGCGAGTTAAACCTATCTAATAAGCGTAAAGAATAAGCGATTCCAGGTATCAATTGGAGCAGTGCTTTTGGCACAATAATGAACTTTTTGAAGCTTGGCAAAAGCCCGGACAAGCTTCCCCAAAATACATCAGGATCAGCGTACGGTCTGATGTTGAGTCAAGACCAGAGGATTTAAATGCAGCAGTTAAGCCGAATACCCTATGATCGCTTCTTGATAATAGCCTCGGCAAGCGCCTTGATTTTGCTTGTTGGGGTGGTCGCTGCCCCGATTTTGCCCAGTATTGGACAGTCCCACTCCGGAATTTTTGAGCAGGTTTGGCAAACTGTCAATGACGACTTTTACGATCCCAATTTTAACGGCGTTAGCTGGACTGACATCAAAGCTCGTTATGAGCCGCTAGCAAACCAGGCCCAATCACAGGCTGAATTCGCCCAGATTGTCAATCAGATGCTGGATGAGTTGAACGTCTCCCACACGCACTTCTACATTCCAGAAGATCCTGCCTATTATCAGCTTGCCGGCATTTTCTTGACGGTTATTCCCGAGACGCGA
>JBCCNE010000594.1:0-2961 GCA_039026015.1 Cyanobacteria bacterium P01_C01_bin.70
GACCGTTCTGGAAGGTGTCAGGGGCTGACCGGCCACCGACATACGCAAAGCTCCTTGAGTCTAACTCCGGTAGTATACGGCACTTAGGGATAACAATAAAGTTTTGTGACGTTTCTCATTTAGATGTTTTACTTTCCCCAAATTGCCAGGAGTAGAGTAGCGTGTCAACGGCGATAAAAACTTGGGTTTGTTGATACAAATTTCCCTGGCTACTGAGTGGGTAGCAGGGTGCCTAGGGATGAGGCTGGCAAGGGCTGCCAGGAGGGCTTGAGGTTGACAGGATGATTTGGAGGTTGCATCCCACTCTGCCCTGCCAGTCGCGTACGGCTTCAGGTTCTGTTGTGACCGTACGGGCGGTGCTCTGTTTCGCGTCGGGTCGGCATGCCACATTCTTTTGGAAAGATTGACATCGGTAGATAGAGGTAACGTGATACTATCCCGAAGGTTTGGCCAGAGCCTAGTGCTCAGTTCCTAAACGTTCTGGTGCTCGCAGTGCCGCCATTTCCCTTCTCGCCATTTCCGTAAACCGGCTATGCAACTTCGAAACGCTTTGCGACGCACTAAGATTGTGGCAACAATTGGTCCGGCAACTCAAAATCCTGA
The DNA here is from genome assembly GCA_039026015.1 of Cyanobacteria bacterium P01_C01_bin.70. GTDB lineage: Bacteria > Cyanobacteriota > Cyanobacteriia > Phormidesmidales > Phormidesmidaceae > Halomicronema. The sequence continues at coordinate 604 of JBCCNE010000594.1, forward strand.
TGTGTTGCGATCGCTCATCGAAGCTGGAGCCACAACGCTGCGCCTGAACTTTTCACACGGCACCCACGAAGATCACCAGCGCAGCGTCAAGCTAATTCGTCAGGTTTCCTTTGAACTCAATCAGCCTGTGGGCATTTTGCAAGATTTGCAAGGCCCCAAAATTCGTCTGGGTCGCTTTGAAGACGGCTCGATTCACCTGCATAAAGACGATAAGTTTACGCTGACCAGTCGGGCTGTGCCCGGCACTTCGAGCATTAGCTCGGTGACGTATGAACCCCTGGCTCAGGAGGTGCCGGCGGGGGCGACTATCCTCCTGGACGATGGCAAAGTCGAAATGAAGGTGGAGGCGGTCGATCAGGAGCAGGGTGAACTGCGCTGTCGCGTGGTGGTTGGCGGCGTGCTTTCTAATAACAAGGGCGTTAATTTTCCCGGTGTTTATCTCTCAATTAAGGCCCTGACGGCAAAAGATAAGAAAGATTTGCTGTTTGGCCTTGGCCAAGGCGTGGATTGGGTGGCTTTAAGCTTTGTCCGCAATCCTCAAGACGTGCTGGAAATCAAGGAGTTGATTGCCAATGCGGGCAAGCGAGTGCCCGTGATCGTCAAGATTGAAAAGCACGAGGCGATCGAGCAGATGGATGCCATTCTGTCTCTGTCGGATGGAGTGATGGTGGCCCGGGGCGATCTGGGGGTAGAGCTGCCGCCAGAGGAAGTGCCCATTTTGCAAAAGCGGCTGATTAAAACGGCTAATCGTCTCGGTATTCCAGTGATTACCGCAACCCAGATGCTTGATAGCATGGTCAACAATCCCCGCCCTACTCGAGCGGAGGTATCGGACATTGCTAACGCCATTTTGGATGGCACCGATGCCGTTATGCTGTCGAACGAGACGGCAGTGGGCAAGCATCCGGTAGAGGCGGTGGCGACAATGGCGAAGGTGGCGCTGCGCATTGAGCGGGAAAACTACGGCAGCGAAATGCCGGATATGGTGGGCTCGCCGCGATCAATCCCCAACGCCATTAGTCAGGCGGTGGCCCGCATTGCCTCACAGCTCAGTTCATCAGCCATCATGACGCTGACCAAATCGGGAGCAACGGCGCGCAACGTTTCCAAGTTCCGGCCCACAACCCCGATTCTGGCGGTGACGCCCCACGTAGAAGTCTCGCGTCAGTTGCAAATGGTTTGGGGCGTGCGACCATTAGTGGTGCTAGATTTGCCCTCTGCCAGTCAGACTTTTCAAGCGGCGATGAATGTGGCCCAAGAAAAGGGCTTTTTGCGGGAGGGCGACCTGGTTGTGATGACGGCTGGCACGCTGCAAGGAGTGTCGGGATCAACAGATTTAATCAAGGTCGATATTGTTACAGCGGTGCTGGGCCATGGGGTGGGCATTGGTGAAGGCTCGGTCAGCGGTCGGGCGCGGGTCGCGCGCTCAGGGCTGGATGTGACTGATTTCAACCCGGGTGAAATTCTGGTGGTGCCAAATACTAGTGCAGATTATGTAGAGGCGATTCGGCAGGCGGGCGGCATCGTTACGGAAGATGAAAATCGGACTGGTCACGCGGCGGTATTGGGGCTGCGGCTGGGAATTCCGGTGATCGTGGGCGTCAAAAATGCCACTGATACGATTCGTGACGGCACGATTTTGACGCTAGATACCCGTCGAGGACTGGTGTATTCCGGTTCCTTGGGGGCGATCAAAGCCGAATCGTATCTGAGTCCTTAGGGAGCGTCATCAACAATCAATAATAATGTTAGGACCTGGGGGATCAGCACTGCTGCGCCCGTTTTCACTTCCTAAGCTAAGAGGCTGCGACCCTGGCTGCTGAAGCATGGAATAGCTAAATAATGGCGGCTTTTAACGGCGATCGCGCTAGCCCGCTCTCGTGAGTGCTCTTACAGACGGATATAGACTATGGCTCCTTACCTTGCCAGAATCGATCTCTACCCGGTGAAATCGCTCGATGGCTTGACCGTCAAAGCCGCGACGGTATTAGCCAGCGGCGCGCTGCGGCACGATCGCGCCTTTGCCTTGGTCGATCAGGCCGGCCGGTTTGTAAACGGGAAACGCTTTGCCAGCATCCATCGGGTGCGATCACGCTTCTCTGACGATTTCAGCCAAATTTCGCTGTGGATGGATAGCTCAGCGCCCGCTGCCTTTCATCTAAGGGACGAGACCACTGGGCTGGAACAATGGTTTAGCGACTATTTTCAGCGACCGGTAACCCTGCAACATAACGGCGAACTGGGGTTTCCCGACGACACTGATTCGCCAGGACCCACGGTAATCAGCACGGCTACTGTGCAAACCGTGGCTGACTGGTATGGTCTCAGCCTAGAGGAAAGTCGCCGCCGCTTTCGCAC
>JBCCNE010000595.1:0-2958 GCA_039026015.1 Cyanobacteria bacterium P01_C01_bin.70
AAGGCGTTGTTCCCTATGAGGCCGTGATTCTAGAGCCGACAGATCGGCCAGAACTTGACGAACTAACCACGGCTCAACTCCTGAGCGACTAGGGCAGGTGATCAATGGGCGCGTGATCAATTGATGCCAGAAAGCTGGTGAAATAAGCCTTACCGCGTCCGTTTGGGCTTCATAAGCGAGACCGCGCTATGGAGTGAGAGCTAATGCTGGTCTCCCAATTGCTTACCTGTTGCCAAAAGGGCGCATCCAGTTCTTCAGAGTTCGCTGCAGTAAGCGAGTGATCGCTTGTAGATAAAACGTTGGTATCGCAACTTTCAGCACCGCTATTGTGCTTGAATGATGGCTAGAATGTACATCTGACAAACTGTTCAAGAATCTAATACAAAACGTTAAGATACACCAACAGTGCATTTAATCGTCGGTAAAGGACTGAATCACTATGGCCACGCCTAATATCGAAATTTATACTTGGAGCAGTTGTCCCTACTGCATTCGAGCTAAGGCTCTGCTAGATAAAAAAGGGGCGCACTATGCTGAGTACTGCATTGACGGTGACGAAGACGCCCGAGAGCAGATGTCGGTTCGCACGGGTGGTAAACGATCGCTGCCTCAAATTTTTATTGATGACCGACATATTGGTGGCTGCGACGACCTTTATGGTCTGGAACGGCAAGGACAGTTAGATGCGCTGCTGGCAGTCGGCAGGGCTTAAAGCATCGAGAAAGCATTTAAGCAATTTTCCTAAAAACCAGCACTAGCGTCCTTCAAAGGCAAGATCAGGCGCTAGTGCTGATTCTGTGCGTCGAATTTGGTCAGGTTCCGCGCCTGCGTGGCGCTAGACTACCGATACTGAGCGCTGACGACCGTTGGCGTGCTGATTGTTTTGATTGCGGCGGGGCTGCAGCAATCCATAACCGCCATGATTACGCTCGTAGACTACGTTGATATCGCCGGTCTCAGCGTTTGAGAACATATAAAAATCATGATCGACCAGCTCTAGCTGCTCTAGGGCTTCTTGTACGGTCATGGGGGGCATTGAGAAATATTTAGTTCTCAAGACCGCCTCAGGCAATTCTGGAGATTTAGTCAGCAGTTCAGTAACGTCGGCGGTGGGGGCATCTCGGCTGACGAGCGCATCATTAGGCTTTACAGATGCGTGGTGGCGATCGTTGCGCTTCTCTTTATATTTGCGTAGTTGACGGGTAATTTTGTTGGCGACCAGATCAATACTGGCGTACAAGTTTTCGCTACTTTCTTCGGCTCTGACAACGGCTCCATTGATGTACAGGGTGACTTCTGCGCTCTGCTTAGGGGTGATCCGAGCGTTCTTAGCCACAGATAAGTTGACGTCCACCTCATTGGTCAAATGCTTGAAATGATTGACTGCTTTAGAGATCTTCTGGTCAACATAACTGCGGATGGCATCCGTGATCTCGATGTTCTTGCCTTGAATCACGAGCTTCATAGAGTCGCCTCCGTTTGATATTCGTTTTGATACTTTCACCGTAGCACCTTGTATTTTGGACGACAGTGAGTGTTAGGATCCTTCACAACCGTTGAATTCTCTTGATTTTCTCTCTCGAAAGATTTTTGTTCGATAACTTTTACTGGGTTAATGGCTGGTTTTGACCATGACTCGGCGATCACGACGGTCCTGCCACCCTGCCACCTATATCGGCTAGGATTAGTGCCGTATGAAACTGCTTGGCACTGGCAGCAGCATCTGTTAGCCACCCTGAAGCAATCGCCAGAGCGACCGGATACCCTCTTGCTGCTGGAGCATCCTGCCGTGTACACCCTAGGGCAAGGGGCCGCCAGTCGACATCTCAAATTTACACCGGCAGCTCATCTGCCCCCTGTAGTCAAAATTGAGCGCGGCGGCGAAGTGACTTACCATTGCCCAGGGCAACTCGTTGGCTATCCAATTCTCAATTTGCGGCGTCACCAAACTGACCTGCACTGGTATTTGCGGCAGCTAGAGGAAATCATCATTCAAACGCTGGCCGTCTTTGGACTGCCTGGGAAACGACTGACGGGGCTGACGGGCGTTTGGGTTGAGGGCCACAAAGTCGCAGCGATCGGCATTAAGGTTAGTCGCTGGGTCACCATGCATGGTTTTGCTTTAAATGTGACTCCTGACCTATCAGGGTTTCAGCAAATTGTTCCCTGCGGCATCAGCGATAAACCCGTGGGCAGCCTGGCGCAATTTCAGCCTGACATTTCTTTGCCGCAGGTTCAGCAAGTGCTTGAGCGCCAGTTTATGACAACCTTTAATCTGCAAATGGTGCCGCAGACAACCGCTCAGCTTTGGGAAATCGCGAGATCGCCCGCAAACCCGCCCAACCAAAATCAAGACGTGACCCTTTAACACATCCCTAGGACACCCTAAGCGCCTTCAACTTGTTCGCGATATTCATCAGCCGTCATGGCGTCATCTAAATCATCAAGATTTTCAGCTTTAATCTTAATTAACCAGGCGTCGCCGTAGGGATCATCCACAATTTGCTCTGGAGATTCGATGATCGCCTCGTTGCGCTCCAGCACATCGCCATCAACCGGAGATTTCAGATCTTCCACCGCTTTCACCGATTCCACCGTGCCAAAGGTCTCGCCCTTTTCAACCGTATCGCCGATTTCCGGCAGTTCGAGAAACACGATATCGCCCAGCTGATCAAGGGCAAACGCGGAAATGCCCACCGTCACAATGCTCTCGTCTTCATCGACGCGAGCATATTCATGGGTATCAAGGTATTTCAAATCATCGGGAAACTCTAGGGCCATGACCGTTCTCTCTCGTAATCACACGCTGTAGCCAGTGTGGCACGCCTGATAGCGTATTTATCAAATCGAGTTGTGTCAACTAAAAACCTGGGCGCTTATAAAAAGGTTTTTTGACGACGGTGGCCAGATACGATTTTCCTCGAATAGCAATCTCCAGAGCTTGACCCACTTTACCCA
>JBCCNE010000596.1:0-2948 GCA_039026015.1 Cyanobacteria bacterium P01_C01_bin.70
CCCACCACGATCGCATCATAAGGGGCCGCCGTCGTCTGAATATGCATTCCCGTAACCGTTCTATATCTCGGCGAGGCCGTATTTGGGAGAGCCGCCGCATCGCCTACATCATGCGTGATCGTACCAGGGTGCTGGGAAGGTACGTCAGCTTTTGCCAGGTCGGCACAAATGCGCGCTTATTGAAAACGTCGTAGCCGTTGCGTTCAATCACGTCCAAAATCTTGCTGTACAGCACTTGGGCTGCCCAAACCGGCCAGCGCGCATCGGGGCTCAGCAGGCTGATGCCCCTTTCCGCCTGTTGAAAAAATTTTCGCGCTCGCTGGATTTCGAACTTCATTAGGGCTCGCCAGCGATCGTCGATCACGCCATTCATCAGATCGTCTTCGCTGTAGCCAAACAGCTTCAGATCTTCCAACGGTAGATAAATACGGCCCCGACGGGCATCTTCGCCGACATCGCGCAAAATATTCGTCAACTGATTGGCAATGCCAAGAGCCACCGCTTCCCGCCTGGGATCGAGACCAGAAACATGGCTCTGCCAAGGTGACGTATTCTGCTGGGTATCGACTCCCATCACGGCGGTTGACATCAGGCCCACCGTACCGGCGACGCGATAGCAGTACAGCTTTAGTTCTTCAAAGGTGTGATATCGGGATTTGTCTAAATCCATCCGCTGCCCATCAATCATGTCGATAAAGGGCTGAATGTCGAGGGGAAAACGTTTCAGGGTATCCACAAGGGCAATGTCGGTATGGTCAACCGGATGGCCCTGAAAAATCGAATGCAGCTGCTTTTCCCAGCGATTCAGAGTTTCCTCAGTGGTAAGAGCAGCCTGAGGCCCATCCACCAGCTCATCAGTGCGCCGACACCAGACATAAATCGCCCAAATCGCCCGACGTTTGGGGGGCGTCATCAACAATGTGCCCATGTAAAACGTCTTGGAATATTTCGCTGTAATCTGGCGGCAGACTTCATAGGCATCCTCTTCGGATACCAGTTCTTTAGACCGCAGCGAGTGAGACAATTGCAGCATTAATCTTGTTAGCTGGAAACTCAAAACTTTTCAGACTACAGCGCTTAAAATCCGCTGATGGTAGAGTGCCTTTCCTTCACAGAATACGGTAAAGCTAGCCCGATTTGACTGAATAATCGCCGGATTTGCCTAGCTTACGGAGGCTGGTTGACGATCGCGGTCACCAGCAGCAGCCCGCTCAGAGAATTGCTGATCTACTGCCTGCGCCGCTAGCTTACCAGAAAGTACCGCTCCCTCCATGCTGCCGAGATAGCGCTGCATCGTATAGCTGCCCGCCAAAAAGAAGTTGGCGATGGGAGTAACCTGATCGGGCCGACAGGCCTGGGTTCCCGGAGCCGCAGTGTAGACAGAGCGAGGCGTTTTCACGATTTTGGACTTCAGCAATTGAGCCGAATTAGCGCCTGTCAGCTGATGAGGATACAGCTTTTTCAGCTCGGCCATGGTCGCCGCCAGAATCTCGTCTTCAGACTTATCGATCCAATCTTTGGCAGGGGCTAGCACCAGCTCCAGCATCGATTTATCGGCATCAGCATACTCGCGGCAGGTGTTGCTCATATCGGCATACACGCTCAGCAGCTCGGAGCGCGAAAACAGTAGCTGATCCACATCGGTCAGCTTGCGGTCAAACCACAGGTGAATATTGATCACCGGGACGCCTACCAGCTCCTGCATTTTCCGGAAGAAGTCTATGCCCTGCCACGGTTCTGGCATCAGCGCCTTAATCACATCAACTGGAGTAGCACAAACATAGGCATCAGCGGTGATCACTTCGTCTTCAGCGCCATCCAGACCGCGCACGAGGTAGCCGCGCACGGTGCCGTCAGGATTTAGCAAAATTTGTTTTAAGGGCTTTTTGAGCAGCACTTCGCCGCCGCGCTCGGTAACGTAGTCCACCATGGGCTGACACAGGCGCTCCGGGGGAGCCCCATCCAAAAAGGCCACTTTAGAGCCGTAACGCTCCTGCAAAAAGCGATTCAGCGCCGTGAGAGGAACGGTCGCCGAAACATCCTCAGGATTAATGAAGGTCAGGGCTTTAGAGGCCGCGATAAAAATGTCGGAATTGACGCGATCGCCCACTCCTTGCTTGCGCAGCCATTCCAGCAGGCTGTACTGATCCATTTTTTCAACGTACTGCTGGCCGCGAATAATGGCGGGAGTCAGGCCAATGGCAAAGCGAATTTTTTGCTCCCAGGTCAACATGTCGTTGTTACGCAAAATGGACATGATGATGTTAATCGGCGCGGGAATATCCGGCACATCAAAGCGCGACAGCACGCCGGGCTTTTCCGGCTGGTTAAAAATCAGGGTGTGCTCTTTCCACTGCAGGCGGTCAGAAACGCCTAACTCTTCCATGAGCTGCAGCATGTTGGGATAAGCGCCAAAAAAAACGTGCAAACCAGTTTCATACCAGTCGCCGTCTTCATCTTGCCAAGCGGCAACTAGGCCACCTAAAACCTCACGACTTTCCAGCAACATGGGCGTGTGGCCCGCATCTACTAAATATTTGGCGCAGGCTAATCCAGCTAGCCCGCCCCCCGCGATCGCAACCCGCATGAGCGCTTATTCCCCTTGCAAATAAAACTGCTTACTTCACATATTCTTCACTCATTATATGTTTCATTTCGTAACAAACCCAGCAAATCTCTCAGATGAATCGTTTGGCTGCGATTTCCCTGCTGCGGTGGGCCGCTGTCGAACGCTGGCCGACTTCTCTTGAAAGACCAGAAAGGGTAGTTTCTTCGGAGTAAACCGCCTAGAATAATGAATCCAGAGTTCTCTCTGCCGCAGTCAATACCGCTTTGATGTGGGGTTGGGGAGTGATCCGTGCGCACAACTAAGCCACTTGAGGCAGGACATGAGGGAACCCTCTGGCGACTACGCGATCGTGAGCGAACACAACGAGACAAATCGGTTA
>JBCCNE010000597.1:0-2936 GCA_039026015.1 Cyanobacteria bacterium P01_C01_bin.70
CTGGCTCGGGCGGCGGCGGTTGATTGTCCTGTCGTGCGGCCGACGCCAGCCCGAGTCGATGCTGAGGGCTGGGCTATTTATGTCAATAAATCGACTCAATCGACGCTGCAATATCGTCTGTCCTTGGCCGGAGAGCATCAACGGGTAAATTCGGCGATCGCCATCGCAGCGCTGCAAACCTTGCGCGATCAGGGCTGGCAAATCAGCGATCGCCATATCCAATCAGGGCTGGCTCAAGCCCGCTGGCCAGGACGATTGCAGTGGCTCAACTGGATCGCCCCCAATGGCCAGTCACATCCTTGGCTTATCGATGGGGCTCATAATCCAGCGGCGGCAACCGTGTTGCGCCACTATCTTGATGACTTGCAGCAGCCTGAAGGCAGCCTCGCCGAAGCCACCCTGTTAAAGCCTGCGTCGATGCCACAGGTGATACCGACATCGACGATTTGGCTTATGGGGATGCTGTCCACCAAAGATCATGCTGACGTGTTGCGAGCACTGCTGAGGCCCGGCGATCGCCTACATTTGGTTCCTGTACCGGGTCATGCCTCAATGCCACCGGCTGATTTGCAAGCGATTGCCCTGACAGTTTGCCCGGAGTTGGCGAACTGTATGACGTATGAAACGTTAGCGGCAGGTCTTCAAGGGGCGATCGCCGATGGTGATGGCCTCAAAGTTCTATGCGGCTCATTATATTTAGTCGGTCACTTTTTTCGGACACAGTTTTAATTGATGAGTTCTGATTGCGGGAAATTTCATTTTTGGTCTTACTGCCGGACTGATTGCCTATGAAATGGTTTTTTGATGGCTTCGAGAGAAGATTTAATGGATGCAATATCGACGTGAATTCATCAAATTAAGAGCTGCAATGTATTGCCATTGTCGAAAAAGGGTTTTAACACCGAAGTTGTTGGTGCCCTCAGAAAATCTACCAGCCAACGTATCAGCAGTTTGCAAATCCCTACGGCCTTTTTTTTAGACTTCATAAAGATACGGTTTTTGGGTTGCAGAAATTTTATCTAAAGGTCACATTGGGTTTATCAAGCATCGTGAATATCACTCAGGCGAAATGGTCGTTTAGATGTGATCGGCAGGTTAATAGCAATCACGAAAGCTGGCGTCGTTTAGGCAATGTGCATCCTTCCATGGGCTTTATCCAAGGATAACGAGTGAGTGCAATTAATCATTGGCAATCACTCGAGACAGTGTAGGGATTAGCCATTCAATTTTCTACCGTTGAAGGGTGCATCAAAGGAGAGCAACATCAATCAAAAGAGTTGACTAACTCAAGTTTGTTTCGTTCCGGTTTCATTGGGTAACGGCAGGAACAGATTAGTTGGTTTTCCGTCAACTCGTGTGTAATTTGAGGATAGCTATGAAGGCTAGAAGCCTTATAAATTGCTCAGGTTTGCTCAGTCTCGCGATTGTGGCAACATGGTGCGGCACCGTTGAAGCCGCCACCCTGGTTTTGGGCGCTGACAGTCAATCCCGCTACGATGCTTTCGGGACTGATTTTGTCGCTGACTTTCCCGATCAGCCCCAACCTGCTAACACGTTGACCGGCCTGCTTGATGGCATTGAATATCGATCTTATTTTGTTTTTGACGTCAGCTCAATCACTTCGCCTGTGGTTGGTGCAAAATTGCGCCTGCTCAACAAGCGCTACTATTCGACCGAAAGCAGCGAATCGATTGAGCTTTTCGACGTGTCCACGCCTACAGATGAACTGATTGGCGGTTTTGGGCGGACTGACATCTTTGATGACCTGGGTTCAGGTGATTCTTACGGCTCAGCAACTCTGGTGGCTAACCCCCCTCAAAATGACTTTGATAACCTTGTTGAAGAATATTTTGAGGTGACGTTGACGTCTGCGGCGATCGCGGGCATTCAGAGCGCTGCCACTCAAGGCAATGGCCTGTTTGCGCTCGGCATTAAATTGCAAGATGATAGTTTTGGCAGTCCTTACGTATTCCAGACAACTGAAGGAGATCTTGCTGGGGTTCCCGTTGAAGGGGTAGTTTTTTCTGGAGGACCGTTTGACCCCGAACAAGAATCTGAAGTGCCCGGAGAGCTGATTTTAGAGTTAGACGATTCTGAACCTCCCAAAGGTGTGCCTGAGCCGTCAGTCACCTTCAGCTTTTTAGCGTTTGCCGTTGCTGGCGGCATCGTGCGCAAATTCGCTGGTCGCCATTAATACATCATTTTCTTGCCGGATAAGACGCGCCACGCTATTTAAGGACACTAGCCTCAGGCGATTCTCATATCGTATTGGCTTCAGTCTTTAGCTGATACTATCACTTGCCTATCATCTTTCCTCAGCCGCTCGATAGGTGATGAAGCGCTTGACAATGCCCAGCGTTTCAACTCGGTATTCTGGCAACATTGGAAAACCAGGAATCCCCAAAGAGGTACGATAGATGCTCGCGATCGCTAGATTGAGCCGCTGAGTGCGATCGCTAATAAGGGTATCGAACTGAGGCTGAAGTGACTGCACCACTTCCATACACTGCCCTCCCAAAAGCTCTTCAATGCTGGGCGGTAAGTTGGTACAAATCTCTTCAGTCAGGTAAGTCTCTGCCTGCTGGCTGACATAGCGGATATAAGCCTCTGGACCAGGATTTGTGACCACAAGACCGGCAGTCGCAATTGCCAGCAGCACAGCACTTAGCAAAACAGATAGTTTCATACTTACCAGAGGATATTGGTCTAACGACTCAACGGCCAAAGCCAAAGCTGTTATCGAATGCTTTGGTGGCCATAACTAGCCTTGCACTAAGGGGTTGCTTAAGCGATCGCGGCAATTAAGTCTCAGTGGCAATTACATAGTAATCACTTAATGCTTCACAATTGAGTCCGCCTAACCAGAAATGGAGAGTGTCTAACGGCAGCATTTTATCGGTTATCTATAACGAGCCTGCGCCACTCCCAACAATGGC
>JBCCNE010000598.1:0-2927 GCA_039026015.1 Cyanobacteria bacterium P01_C01_bin.70
CCAGACACCCGAGCCTCCCTCACGGCATTTATTGACGAGTATTTGATCAATGACCTGCCAGAAGACGACAACTTTCATATCGTGCTGCTCAACGGTCAGCTTTACCGCTCTAATCCCCTGGTGCTCCCAGAAATTTTGCAAATGGAGTCTGACTTGATGCAAGATCTGGCAGCAATCGCCACTGAGATGGAAGGCTCTATTGCCACCGATGACCCCGCCGTCGGCCGGGTGCTTTACAAGACGCAGCCCTTAACCATTGATGGCGTTCCCCAAGGCTCGTTTATCGCCGTTCACCTCTCTGCCGGGGAACGGGCTGAGGCCCTGGTCGGCGTTTGGATTTTTATTCAGGTAGCGATCGGCGTGGTCATTGTGGCCTTTGCCTTGGCCTGGTTAGGCAGCCGTCAGTTACTTAAGCCCGTGCAGCAACTGGCAATCACCGCTAAAGAAATCAACGAACAAAGCCTGTCTCGCCGGTTAGAAGTGCATGGCTCTGGCGAACTCGCTGATTTGGCGGCCGCCTTTAACGACATGATGGATCGGGTGCAAGATGCCTTTCAGAGCCAGCGCAGCTTTATTAACGACGCCAGCCACGAATTGCGCACGCCCCTGACCATCATTCAAGGCCATTTGGAAATGATGGATGACGATCCGGAGGAGCAGGCTGCTACTGTGGCGCTGGTAATGGATGAGCTGGAACGCATGGGACGACTTGTCAACGACCTATTGCTGCTGGCAAAATCTGAGCGGCCCGATTTCTTGCAGCTTGAGGTGATCGATATTTCTAGATTTATGGAGTCACTGTTTGCCAAAGTTACCCGGCTGGCCGATCGCCCCTGGCAGCTGCATATTCAAGGAAAAACCACGCTAGTTGCTGATCGCCTACGGCTGACAGGGGCTTTGATTAATCTAGTGCACAATGCCGTACAGCATACACAGCCGCACCAGGCCATCGAACTTGGGGTCGAGAGGCGAGGCCAGCTGCTACGATTCTGGGTACAGGACGCCGGCGAGGGCATTTCACCCGCTGACCAAACCCGCATTTTTGATCGATTTGCTCGGGCCGCCTATGCTCGCCGCCGCTCTGAAGGCGCTGGGCTGGGGTTAGCCATCGCTAAAGCCATCGCCGAGGCCCACGGCGGCCATGTCGAACTCGCGAGTCAGCTGGGAGTCGGAGCAACCTTCAGCTTGATTTTGCCGGATGAGCCGCATTTGGAGCAGTCTCAATCATGACGCACATTCTCATTGTTGAGGATGAGCCCCGCATCGCGGCCTTTATTGAAAAAGGGCTGCAGTCTAACGGCTTTGCCACCTCAGTCGCTGATAACAGTGATGACGCGTTAGCGATCGCCCTCGACGGCTTCATTAGCCTCATCGTGCTCGACTTAGGCATCCCCGGCGAGGACGGTCTTAGCGTGCTCGCCAATCTGCGCGGGCAGGGCTACAGCGCGCCCATTATCATTCTCACGGCTCGCGACGACATTCAAGACAAAGTCGATAGCTTTGAACTCGGAGCGGACGACTACATGAGCAAACCCTTTCGGTTTGAAGAGCTGCTGGCCCGCATTCGAGCCCGCTTGCGGACGGCGACAGCCAGCAACGGCCATGCCGAAAGCGCGATTCTGCAAGTCGGCAACTTGGTTCTCGACCTGCGCACCCGCTGCCTTAAGGTCGATGGTCAAAATGTTGACCTATCGGCCCGCGAATTTACCCTTGCAGAAACTTTTTTTCGTCACCCCAACCAGGTAATGAGTCGAGAGCAACTGCTCGATCGCGTCTGGGGATATGACTATGCTCCCGGTTCAAATGTAGTTGATGTGTATGTCGGCTATTTGCGCAAGAAGCTTGGCGATGGAGCAATCGAAACCATTAGGGGCATGGGCTATCGGTTGCGAATCTAAGAAAACTCTCATGCCGACGTCAATTAAATCTCATCAAATAGCTGTCTAATAAAACGAACAGATTTTATTGGGCTACACGGTTGCAATCGCCTATTTGCACCCAAACTGCATCCGTTCGATTAGCTACCGTCCGGTTAGCTACTGATTTGATTGGCTACCAAAATCATTCCGTCTTGAAATCGATGCCCACTGTCTTGATTGCTGAAGATGAGCCCAGAATCGTTGCTTTTCTGGAAAAAGGGCTGCGGCGCTCTGGGTTGGCGACCGAGGTGGCTGCAGATGGCAGCACCGTCCTGGAAAAAATTGCCCAAGATGCCTTTGACCTGCTGATTCTAGATCTCGGGCTGCCGCAGGTGGACGGCATGGATATTCTCAAAATGCTGGGGCAAAGCAATGCTGCGCTGCCTGTCTTGGTGGTGACGGCGCGATCGCTAGACCGTCAAGACCTGAATGCACTGCATCAGTCAAATGTTGAAGTGATACACAAGCCCTTTCTGATGAAGGAACTGCTCCGCAAAGTACAAGCACTGCTGACGCCGTCGGCCGAGGACTAGCTTGCCAATTTTCTAAGACAGTCTTCATAAGAGCCAACTAGCAAGCGATGCGCCGGCATTTTCATGCCAAAGCCAGCCCATTGAAGCATTCGCATGCAGACGCATTGATGAAAGTTTTCTGTCGGGTTCTTATCTAAATGAGAATTTAGAAGGATTAGACTAAACTTACTCATTCTTGATCGGAGGATCGATGCGCTATCCCAGCTTGATCCAGGTTGCCAAAATTGAAAATTCAATTTCTCGGGAGGGGTTTTCAGAGCTTTATCATAAAGTCACTTTTAGCTTGATTTCTGAAGGAATTCCCTCAAGTGAAATGTCTGTCTGGGTTCACCCAGCCTTTCCTGAGGCAGAAATCGTCAGGGTGGCTCGTACTTTTCTCTGGAGTCGGCTGACTGCGTTGTCGGCAGCTGCTAATCAAGACCGCTTTTCCGAGTCAGAAATACAGGAACTCTGGGAACAGGTCGCACCAGAAAAC
>JBCCNE010000599.1:0-2925 GCA_039026015.1 Cyanobacteria bacterium P01_C01_bin.70
GAAAAAGAGCTTTCTGCTAGCGATAGCGAAGCCGCTGCTCCCTTGTCCGACGGCGCCAAGCAGGTAATGGAGCTAATGGATAGCCTGCTCTAGTTTCCCTCATTTGAAAGCACTCGGGCTTGCAAGCCTCTCAAGCTTTCAAAGGTGTTAATTTTTTATTTAAATGCGGGCTTGATGGAACAATGAAACCTATCCGATGAGAGTATCAATAAGATAAATATCTTTTTTTGTGATTTTTTTATGCAGATTTTATTTCTTTGCTGTTAGTGATGTCTGATATTCTTCTTTCCTTGATTGAGGCAGTAGAAAAAGCCGACTCGGCAACGGCCCTTTCCGATGCCGTTCAAGATTTAGCCGACGCTGACCTGCCAGAATCAGCGCCTTATTTAATTGAAGCCTTGAGTTACAACAATCCTGGAGCAGCCGTGGCGGCAGTCGATGGATTAGTGAAACTGGGTTTGCCCGTCGTGCCTGAACTTTTGAAGCAGTTGGATTTGCATAACTATACTGCGCGATCTTGGGCGATTCGGGCTCTGGCAGGCATTGGTGATCCGAGAGGGCTGCCCACCCTGTTGGAAGCTGCGACCGCTGATATTTCGATGAGTGTGCGCCGAGCCGCCACTCGCGGCTTGGGACAGATAAAATGGCATCAATTTCCTCCCCATTTTGTGGAAAGAGCCCAAACTGCCGCCTCAGAGGCGCTGCTGTCCATCTCGCAGCACGATGAAGAGTGGGTGGTGCGCTACGCTGCTGTAGTTGGCTTGGAGGCTTTAGCTTTAGCCGCTCAGTCACTCAACCGCCCTTGGCAATCGGGCATTTTTCAACAGCTAGATCAGATGGCGGCTGAAGAAGACATTGCGGCAGTGCGGGCCCGCGCTAGGCGCGCCCAGCAGTTTCTTCAGGAGCCCCGGCCCGCGACAGAGACATTTGCAGGGGCCGAGCCATCGCCCCTGTCTGGCGTCGATTGGCAACAAATGATGGCCAAGATCAATGGTCATAAGACTACAGGGCAAAGCACTGCCCCTAAAGGAGATATCAACCATTTTCAAGAAGTCTTAAATGCTGGCTAAAAAAAATCAGCCTCCCGGATAGAAAAATTACCGGAGCGAATTATTTGAACCTGTGGAGCCTCTATGAAGTTCACAGGGTTTGAAAATCAACTCTGGCTTAGCTGTTTAGTTCCCAAAGTTCTCTTTTGACTGTACTTAACCCTTTTGAACCTGATATTACCGATGACTGAAGCAACTCAAGCTAACCCCATCGATCAAGCGACTCTAGAAGAACTGGCGATTGCGATCGCAGAACTGCAGGAGTATCGCAATCGTCTTGTAGGTGAAACGATGACGGCGGCCAAAAAGGCTAAAGTGATGAAGGCCCAGGCTCAGGGGAGTTTAGACCCAACGCTGGAGAAAATTGATGCGATGCTGGCTGAGCTGCGCGAGCGGCAGGTCGCTTTCACCAACGACGCCTGAACTGATGCGGCCGACTCGGCCATTGCCATGGGCTCAAGTCTGGTATTGAGCGATCTTCGGCCACGGTCGGGCTTTCCCTGCAGCCAAGTGCTGCAGGGCCGAAGATTAATAAGAGGATAGTTGGTGGCTGCCTCTTATGTGCTCCTTTGTTGTCTATCTCAAGAGGATTTCCCCATGAGTCAAACCATCGACTCAACGTCTCCGACGAAAGATGCTGTATTGAAGGCAATTCAAGATAGTAATGACGCCCTCCTTGAACAAGTCAGTGAGCAAATTTCTTTTGGTACTTTTGATGAGCAAGATCAGGAGCTACTGCAACAGTTAGTGGAAGGGTTGGGCGATCCACGAGGCATAACGCGACTCCGGTTTGCCGAAACTTTGGGAGATATCGGCGAGCCCGCAACGCCATGTTTGGTTGAGGCTTTGCGAAATCATGAGAACGTGGTGGTGCGTCGAGCGGCTGCCAAAACACTGACTTTGATTGCTGATCCAGCGGCAGTACCGCCCTTGTTAGAAGCCTTTCTCGAGGACGAAGATACCGTGGTCAAGGGCTCATCAGCCGGTGCCCTAGCTCGTACAGGTGAAGCTGCTGCCCCTGGTCTCTTGGAGATTTTGGCGGCTCCTAACCACGCCCAGGACATTAAAGGCCATGCGGCTTGGGCTTTGGCATTCATGGGCTCAGAGGCCGAAAACTATTTGTATCAGGCTTTAAATTCTGACTCTTTGGATGTTCGATGTGCCGTGATTGGGGCTCTGGGCCATGTGGCCCAAGAGAAAGCGGATGACAAGTCTTGCGGGTTGCTGATTGCGGCCTTGACCGATCCGGAACCCCTAATTCGCACAGAGGCCGCCGCGGCCTTAGGCCAAATCAACTATCCGACAGCCGTGCCCAATCTCATTTTGGCACTCAAAGATGCCGACCTTAGCGTGAGAAAAGCCGCTATCAACTCTTTGGGTAAAATTGGTGATGCTCAAGCGATACCCGCTCTACAGGCCGCCCTCAAAGATGACCAGACAGTCATTCAAACGCTGGCCAAGATTGCCATCCAGCAGATTGAACGCCAGGCAGCAGACGATTGGTAAGTTGCCTGGGCTAGCTAATTAAGTAGTTTGACCGCTTCTTTAAGTCAATGTGTGGCTTGCAGTCATCCCTGAAGAGATAACAACGCATTAGGCTTAGCAGCATAGATAAATAAATATTTATAAGTGGTGAAGTATAGCAATCCGCGGATAGAGCTGGTCAGTCAATGAAGGCTTGGTCAACAACTTGCCGAAAGGGTTGGCCAGACTGAATTTGTTTCCGCATCTGATTGGCGTTGGTGCATAAACATTATGAGTTAGGTGCGATAAAACGATAGGTGGATGCTTTTTACTCCTGATCACCATGGCAACTGAGACTACCCCATCCCAGTATCGGATTCGCAATTGGAGTGCCTACGAGGCAGCGCTGAAA
>JBCCNE010000600.1:0-2925 GCA_039026015.1 Cyanobacteria bacterium P01_C01_bin.70
AAGGATGCCATTGGCCCTTACGGTGAGCCGTTGGTCGGCCCGCTCAGTTCTTTACCGGAGACTCAGCCCGATATGAAATTGCATCAGGAGGTTATTCCTCCTCAAGCGGATGCCCCTCTCGGTACGCCTGAAAGCCGCGTATACGTACCCCTCAACGTTTTGGAGGCGGGTAAAGCAGCGAAGACGACCGTTGATGTCACGATGATAGAGGATGCGATCGCCCATTCTGACGCTTCGAAAACCTCGTAAATCGAGGTGGCTAGATAGCGCAGCAGTAACCTTTTGCATACGTGGCCGAACTGGCCACGTATGCTGCCGCAACCCTCTATTCATCAACTTCCTGAGAAATTACGTAAAACAGTTGCATTTTTAAGTTTTTGCGATACGCTTTGGGCGGAATCAAATCTGTTTGAATTCTGCGTTTTCTGTATTGTCAAACTGAAGCGATCGCTGGCCATCTTTCCGCATGGCGGCTGTTAGCGGATCGCGCTTTTGGAAACCAAATTCTAATGAACGCCCCTCTTAATTCTGACCCGCAACTTTATGCTCTCGAAGATGGCCGCCCGGCTGCTCCTTCGAGCTATGCTCCCTCAGTCCCTATTTCGGTCTATCGAGAGCTAGCGACGGAGCTTAAGACGACCCAAACGACCCTAGATGCGCTGACTCAGCAAAATCAGCAGCTGCTTCGACAAAACAAACTCCTGAGAACAGAGATTCAGCGCTTTGTGCAGTCGGCAACTCAGTTGGGACATTTCGCCGGCGTGCTGCCTCAGGAAACGCCTACGCCACCCCCAGAGGAGAGCACGGCGGCGCCCCTGCCAGAAATCCCTGCCCCGCCTGAATGGTTTCAGTCAGCCGCCTCAGAAAGCGCATCAACGGCCCCGCCTGAGACTTCTGTCACTGCCTTTGAGCCGCCTGCAGCATCGTCTCCACTGTCGCCAACGCGCCCCACAGACAGGCCGCCTCAGAGTCGGGAAAAGATTGGCAAGGCTCAAGTTAACAGCGCAATCGTGCCTCATCCTAAGGGCAAAAAGCGCGATCGCCCCAGCCTCGACTCCAGCAAATATCGTTTGTTCACCGAACAGCCCGATGAAGGGCGCCCTTTGAGTAAGGTGGCTGCTCGATCGGAATTAAGCAATCTTTGGCTGACCACCACAATTTTGTTAGTAGTGGTCTCCGCCTTTGGCGCTGGTTTTTTGATTATGCGTCCCTTGCTCAGGCGATAAATCATCATCGAACTTTAATCGCTTTGGTGCGTCTGCCAAAAGTTGACAAAACGAGCTGCATTAAAGCGATTTTTTAGCGCCACGATTCCGCAATCCCAGCTCAATTGCTCTAGTCAGTGGGCCAAAAACTACCATATCAAGCGCAATGTAATGTGATTTACAGTATTGTGCTTATAGCCCCCGCTAGACATAGGGCTGGCACTGCTTAATTGCAGTGGTTGTGTAGAGCCTAATTAAAGATGAAAAAAATCGAAGCAATTATCCGCCCCTTTAAGCTCGATGAAGTCAAGATTGCTCTGGTTAATGCTGGCATTGTGGGCATGACCGTATCTGAAGTGCGGGGCTTTGGTCGTCAAAAAGGCCAGACTGAGCGCTATCGAGGCTCAGAATACACTGTTGAGTTTTTACAAAAGCTTAAGCTCGAAATCGTAGTTGATGAAGAGCAGGTCGAAATGGTGACCGAGAAGATTATTGCGGCAGCGCGCACTGGAGAGATCGGTGACGGTAAGATCTTTGTTTCCCC
The DNA here is from genome assembly GCA_039026015.1 of Cyanobacteria bacterium P01_C01_bin.70. Classification (GTDB taxonomy): domain Bacteria; phylum Cyanobacteriota; class Cyanobacteriia; order Phormidesmidales; family Phormidesmidaceae; genus Halomicronema. The sequence continues at coordinate 1,750 of JBCCNE010000600.1, forward strand.
AGTTGATAAAATCATCCGCATTCGGACTGGGGAAGAAAATACTGAGGCCGTCTAGATTGGTCGCAGCCCCCTAGAATTCAGCGACCTCTACCCCAGTCACAATGTGTGATGCATCACGGTAGGGGTTTCTTTTTGGCCCAATAACACCTGCGACAAAGCATCCAACTTGAGATTTTGCCGCAAGCTGCCAGGTCCGGCCTCAAGGGCTGAAAAGCTGCCGCCATCTGGCCCATGAGGCCGGCAGTCAAAACCAGCGCTCTAACCCCTTCCATGTTTCCGCTCGATAGTTGATCAACTGCCTGCTGCCAGAGAAAACAGACGAGAGCGCTGGGCAAGCAATCGCGTCAGCCCGGCCAATGATAACGCCCGGTCAATGATAATGATAGATGCAGAATTCCCATGCTTTCAGACGCCACCGACAAGGCGATTAGTGAACGCCTAGCTAAATATGCTCGCTTTGGCGTGAATCTAAGTTTAGAACGGATTCAGCGCTTGTTAGCGGCATTGGGGCATCCCCATCGACAGGTGCCGATTATTCACGTTGCTGGAACCAACGGCAAAGGCTCGGTCTGTGCCTACCTCTCGTCAGTATTGACGCAGGCGGGCTATCGAGTAGGGCGCTATACCTCGCCACATTTAGTGAGTTGGTGTGAGCGCATTTGCCTCAATGAACAGCCTATTGAATCAGCAGCTTTAGACCATACGCTGGCTCAAGTAGAGGCGACAATTCCAGACCTGAGCGCTGCTGGGCGCGAAATTCCGACGCAGTTTGAAGTGTTTACGGCTGCTGCTTGGCTATTTTTTGCCCAGCAAGCGGTCGATATCGCCGTGATAGAGGTGGGCTTGGGGGGGCGACTCGACGCCACAAATGTGGTGGATGCCCCGTTGGTAACGGTTATTACCTCCCTCAGTCGTGAGCACTGGCAGCGGTTAGGCCCCACCCTGGCAGACATCGCTGGCGAAAAAGCTGGAATCTTGAAGCCTCACCGTCCCGCCATTGTCGGCCCGTTACCAGCTGATGCCGAGGCGGTGGTACTGGCTCGGGCGGCGGCGGTTGATTGTCCTGTCGTGCGGCCGACGCCAGCCCGAGTCGATGCTGAGGGCTGGGCTATTTATGTCAATAAATCGACTCAATCGACGCTGCAATATCGTCTGTCCTTGGCCGGAGAGCATCAA
>JBCCNE010000601.1:0-2921 GCA_039026015.1 Cyanobacteria bacterium P01_C01_bin.70
AAGATGCCGTAAAAACTTAAAGCGGCATTTCCAAGTAAGCAAAAAATAGCCAGGAAACCGAATCCGGCTGTCACAGAGAGTAACGCCGGGTTTTCACCACGTAAATAGTGGGTAAATGTGGCGACAAGCAGAGCAGAGATGACGGCTGAGGCGACTTTTAGACCGTCTTGAATCAGTAGTGGCGTCGGATTGCGGATGGCTAAATCGATGAGTTCGTTGGGGTTAGCGATCGCTGAAAATCCAATCAGAAAGACTGCTGTCGCCAACGTTGCTAATGCTATACCAGCATTCATAAAGGCTGCCATGCCGCCAATTTTTTGTATAGAAGGTATCGCATTCATCTCAGTCAATTAGTGATGATTACTCTTTGATCGCCCTGCGAGAGGTTACTCGATAAAGCTATGGATTAATTCATGACGATACTTTTGCGCTGTAGCCTCTAACTTTTGCCTCAAGGTGGTGGCCCAAATTGGTTCGTCGGTTGGCAATTCGGCTTCGAGGGCGCGGGTCAATTGTGTAAACCCAATCGCATGATGCAGCTTGAGAAAAAGAGGGATGAGGGCAAGTTCATCAGCGGTAATACTTTTTTCTGTTTGATAGCCCGCTACAAACGCTTGGAAGGACTTATCGCTGCAGTTGATCTTGGCGACTTCGTCGTCAAACAGATCGCGCAGCGCGAATGCAATATCGGCCCCAAACCAGTACCAAGCGCTGTCGTCAAAGTCGATGGCGACGGGGCCTGGCTCAGTCCATATAAGATTGTCTAACTCAAAATCGAAGTGAATAAGACCGAAAGTTTCCCTGGTAACGGGTAAAGCCTGTAGACGACGATAGAGTTGGGCGATCGCCTCATAAACTGCCGACTCACTAATGGGCAGGTTTTCGACTGCCTCTGCCAACTGGCCGTACCATGTGGGTCGGCCTGCCTCAGTGTAAAACTGAGCCGCAGCGTGTAGCCTTCCTAAGGCTTGTCCCCACTGGCTGAATTGCGCTAACGACAGCTCATCGATATTCAATTGTTGACCGACGACAGCCTCAAAAACCACGCTATGAAAACGACCATAAGGCGTATCCAGGGTCTCAACATAGCGGTTAGTTAGCGACGGCATCGGTTGGGCAACAGCTAGACCTGCCGTCGCCAGATACTGCAGATAGGTGATCTCTGCGTGAATTCGTTCGGCCCTACGCTCTGTCTCATGGTTGAAGCGAAGAACGTAGGGCTGCTGGGCTTGAGTAAAGGTGAATACTACATTGGCGCTCATACGCAGAAATCGAGCACTCCCCGAATCATGGGGCCATACTGACAGCAACTGCTCGGCTAGGGGGCTTTCTCCCGTGTCGGCAATGGTTTGGTCAATGGCCTTCATGAGGCTGAGTCTCATCATGGGGGCAGATTTAGCTTGCTCTATGTTTGCTCAGTCGTGCCGTAGCTTAAACGTGTTGTAAAAGGTGATAAGGACAAAAGTCCTGAAGAATCCGGTCTTCATCATGCTCAAATACATCAGCGATTCCAGCAACACCCCGATTCCTGAGAACAAAAGCGACTCAAACTCCACCGCCCGCAGCACCGCCTGCTGAAGCATTGTGGTTGCTGGTTTGTCGCTTCCACATCAAAACAGCAAGCCAAAATAGAAACACCTGAACACCTAGATCGATACAGGATGAACAATCAACTGTGGCGCGTTTTGTGAAGGCATGTTTTTTTCGAATTGTCCCTAGCGTTAGGTTGTCTTGCTCGATAACGAAGGACGAAGAAAACAGACCATCTGTTCTAAGCACTAGCGTCTGGTCATGCCAAGACACCTCAAAAAACCAGGTGAGTAGGTTCGGTTTGACCGCGATCGCGACAACGTTACCGCCTAACTCAAGTGACCACTCGCCACTAAAGGGCACATGGATAACCTCGTAGCGATCAGCTTGTATCGCAATACTGCCTTGCTCCCTCAGGGCCCATAGCTCTGTCAGTATGATGGTGTCAGAATCTATAACCGTAATGATGTAGTCCCAAGAGCAAAGCCCATTTGGCAGACAATTTAGTACCGTTTTAGTGAATGCTTCGCTAGACATGGCTGCTTCAGTAAAGACTTTGCCTTCGAGTTTTGCGTCCTAAAGGCCTAGATTTAGACTGCTCTGTATTTGCTCGGCCATGCGACAGCCTAAACGTGTCGTAAAAAATGATAGAGATAAAAGCCCTGAGCCCCCGGTTCCTCGTCATGTTTAAGCACATCAGCGGCTCCCTCAGCCCCCGGTTCTAGCCTAGACGTGTGACCAAGACGCCCCACCTGTCGCAGCTCCGCCTATTAAGGCAATGTTATGACTGGATTGTTGCTTTCACATCGACCGGCTGGTCATTTGTGCGTCAGTCCACAGCTTCCCACTGAAAATTAGAGTTGTTTATGGGACTTGAACACTAAATCTATTTTGGGCCGGGCGATTTCCCCAAGCTTGACCTGGCACAACTGGGAGTTAATCTGTTACTCGCTGGGTCCACACGTTTCATCAGAATATGATGTGAAGATCTGCTTTTGCCTCTCCTAGCCAGCCAGTTCTAGGGGCTGTCATCATTTAACGCTCGAATCTTTAAGCTAAAGGCAGTTCAGCCCCTAGCGAGTTTTACAGAGCGGGCGCGGTAATGCCGATGCCGCAAGCATTCTGAATTTATTTGATGACGCGCCCTAGAGAGGATTTCGGCTGTCAAGCCTGCTGAGAATCGGCAGATTTAAGGAGACTGCAAACTTGGCAAAGATCGACCAAGAACCTAAATGTATACCCTAGCCCCGAAGAGAAAAGCATCGATTTTTTACTGATCTCAATTGACATTATTTTCCTCATACGCAGAGGCATCGTCGGTTTTCTGGGAACAACAACCGGTCTTCCTTGCGTCTTCATTAGTCAAGAGACAATAAGACTGTTTTTTACGA